>JBDHRZ010000145.1:0-6923 GCA_039807845.1 Rhodoferax sp. | reverse complement strand
GCGGGCGCGTGCATTGATCGGGTACAAGGCACCGTCGTGGTGGTGCTTGAGCATGTAGCGCAGCAGGCGGCCGCCCCATTTCTGTTCGCTGTCGGAGGCGCCGACGATCGCCACGTTGCGCGGATGCAGGATTTCGCGCACCGACTGGTTCGCCGGCACGCGCAAGGCCGCCTGCAGGGAGGCCGGACGGTCACTGGAAGTCATGAGACAAAGATGGGAGCGGAGTCATTTCCTGGCGAGGCTGGCGAGCAGTTCGCCGTACATCTTGCGGTCGGCAGCGATGCCGCTGCGGTAGTCGGCCGGCGACTGGTAGGCGGCCACCGAGTTGCCGCGCAGGAAGGCCTTCGCCAGTTCCGGCTCCAGCAACACTTTTTGCATGGCCTCGGACAGGCGCGCGACGATCGGCGCCGGCGTGCCCTTGGGCGCCAGCAGCGCCCAGCCGCGGGCCTTCGTGAGGAGCACCTTGTAGCCGGTCTCGTCCAGGCTGGGCACCTCCGGCAGTTCCGGGTGGCGGGAGCTGTAGAAGGTCGCCAGCGCGCGCACGCGATCGGCCTTCACCATCGGCGTGACGGCGCCATCGATGACGATGTCGATGTCGCCCGCCACCAGCGCGTTCACGGCAGCCGCCGAGCCGGCGAACGGCACGTGCAGCAAGGTGATGCCGGTGTCCAGCGCCAGGCGGCCGCCGAACATGTGGCCGGCGGAAAGCTCGCCGGCCGAGCCGTAGGTCAGCTTGCCCGGATTCTGCTTGCCGTATTCGATCAGCTCCTTCAGCGACTTGACCGGCAGCGTCTTGCGCACCGCCATCACGGCAATGTAGTCGGCGATCCCGCCGACGACTTCGAAGCTGTCCAGGCTGAAGCGCAGTTCGCGCTGGTTGGGCAGCACCGAAAACGCCGTCGAGGCGCCCTCGAGCAAGGTGTAGCCATCGTGCTCCGCGGCGGCCACGAGGTCGGTCCCGATCTGGGTCGTCCCGCCCGGCTTGTTCTCCACCACGAAGGTGGCGTTCAGTTGCCGCGCCAGCCCGTCGGCGAGCAACCGCCCCATGATGTCGGACGACCCCCCGGGCGGAAAGGGCACCACCAGCTTGATCGGCCGCGATGGCCACGCGGCCTGCGCCCGCACCCCGAACGGCGCCAGGCCGGCGGCCGAGGCCGCGGTCGCGGCAGCAATCGAATGAAAGGTGCGCCGTGAAATCATGCAAGTCTCCTCTGGGGTTGGCGGATTTGTCATGGATCGGATCAGGCGCCTGGTGCAGTGCGTCACACCGTTTGGGACTGGTGGCGCGTCGCCGCAGGCCTCACGCCGGCGCTGCGCTCGCGCAGCGGGCCCGCCGCGCCTTCTGCCCCCTGCGCCGGATCGGGCAACCGGACGATCTCCGGCAGCCGGTAGGGCGTGGGTGCCGGAGCGCTGCCCTGGACCCTCGCGATCTCGACCAGGCAGGTCTGCGCCATGCAGCCCTGCGACAGGCCCGAGGCCGGCATATCCACGGTCAACACGTTCGGATTGCCATGCTTCTCCACGTTCTGCGGGCCCTGGGCGCGCCAGTGCAGCGGGTCGAACCAGGCGCCGGTGGACAGCTTGACCACGCCGGGCATCAGATCATCGGACACGCGCACCGCCGCCAGGCAGGTGCCGCGCGCGTTGAACACCCGCACCACGTCGCCGTCGACCAGCTGGCGCGCACGCGCATCGTGACGCGACACCATGATCGGCTCGCGTCCCGCGATCTTGTTCGATCCGCTGTAGGCAGCGTGGTCGAGCTGGCTGTGCAACTTCGTGAACGGCTGGTCGGTCAGCAGATGCAGGGGAAACTGCGCCGCGCTGGCAGCACCCAGCCACTCGATGGGCTCGAACCAGTGCGCGTGACCCGGGCAATCGGCTTCGCCGAAGTCATGGATGCGCTGGCTGAAAATCTCGAACCTGCCGCTCGGTGTGGCCAGCGGATGGCGTCCGGGGTCGCGGCGGAACGCCTCGAACATCACGACCGAGCCCTGCGGCAGCGACAGGTCGATGATGCCCTGCGCCCAGAATGCGTCGAACGGCGGCAGCGCATGGCCCGCGCGGGCGGCGCGTTCGCGCGACTCGGCATAGAGCTGCTCGATCCATTGGCGCGCGCTCATGCCTTCGGTGAACCGCGCGCGCGCGCCCATGCGCTGCGCGAGCGCGGAAAAGATCTCGTAATCGTCCCGCGCGCCTGCCACCGGCTCGATCGCCTGCTTCATGGCCACCATGTAACGATCGCCCGCCGCATAGCCGATGTCGTCGCGCTCCAGCGTGCTCGTGGCCGGCAGCACGATGTCGGCAAGCTTGGCGGTCGCAGTCCAGTACTGCTCGTGCACGACGATCGTCTCGGGCTTGGACTGCCAGGCGACCAGCAGCCGGTTGAGGTCCTGGTGGTGATGAAACGGATTGCCACCGGCCCAGTAGATGAGCCGGATGTCCGGGTAGCGGTGATCCTGCCCGTTGTAGCGGAACACCTGCCCCGGCTTCTCCAGCATGTCCGTCACGCGCGCCACCGGGATGAACGCGCGCACCGGATTGCTGCCTTGCGGCAAGGTCGGACCACTGAACCGGGCGTTCGCATTGCCCATCACGTTGGCGGCGCCATACCCCACGGCGAATCCACCGCCCGGCAGCCCGATCTGCCCCAGCATGCAGGCCAGCGTGACCAGGCTCCAGTACGGCTGCTCGCCATGGTGCGCGCGCTGCAACGACCACGCCATGGAGAGCATGGTGCGGGTCGCGGCCATCTCCCTGGCCAAGGCCACGATGCGCGCGGCCGGGATACCCGTGATCGCGCTGGCCCAGCTTGCATCCTTGGGCTGCCCATCGACCTCGCCGAGCAGGTACGGCAGCAAACGTTCGAAGCCGACGCTGTGCGTGGCCAGAAAGCCGGCGTCGTGCAGACCCTCCGCATACAACTGGTGCGCAAGCGCAAGCAGCAATGCGGTGTCGGTGTTGGGGCGGATTGGAATCCACTCGAGCTCTGCGCCGGTGTCGATGTCGCAGCGCACCGGGCTGACGTTGATGAACCGCACGCCGGCCTGCGCCATGCGGCGCAGCGCGCCCGGCACCAGGTGTTCGCCGGCACCGCCCGAACTGACCTGCGCGTTCTTGGCCGGCACCCCGCCGAAACTGACGAACAGGCGCGTGTGCTCGATCATCACGCCCCAGCTGGTGTGCGCGGTGAACAGTTCTTCCATCGGCGCGGCGATATGCGGCATCAGCACGCGGGCCGCACCCAGGCTGTAGGTGTCGGCGTGCCGCACATAGCCGCCGACTGCGTTCAGGAACCGGTGCACCTGGCTCTGCGCATGGTGAAACCGCCCTGCGCTGGACCAGCCGTAGGAGCCACCGAAGATGGAAGCGTTTCCATACGTGCCGCGCACCCGGTCGAGCTCCGCGGCCACCAGATCGAGGGCTTCGTCCCAGCTCACCTCGACGAAACGCTCCTGTCCGCGCAGTTCGCGCCGCGTGTCGGTGCTGTGGCCACGCATGGCATCGAGCCAGCTCTGGCGCACCGCAGGTTGGCGCACGCGCAGCGGCCCGCACACCGCCTGCGGCATCGACAAGCCGATCGGCGACGGCGCCGGGTCGCGTGCAAAACCCGTCAAGCGGATCCCGCCCGCATCGTCCGGCCGCACTTCGTAGATGCCCCAGTGGCATGCGGTGTAGCTGGCTGGCGCGTCTGCCTGCACGCGATCACCAGGGCTTGTCTGCTGCGATGGAATCTGCATGTCGACGGCACCTGCTGCGGTCAAGGGAACCAGAACGAGGCTCGATCTGGCCTGCGCACGATTCTAAAGTGCGAGCTTGTCGTTCCACGAATCGTAACGGCGGTCGATCATCGCCCGGCAAGCGAGGAGGCGAGCGACCCGCAACACGCAAACACCGAGGGACGCGCTGGATCCGGGCCAGCGTGTGGACCCCGGCGCTCGTGGTGACATGCATCGCGCCCATGCCGGCAGTTTCCGCGCAACCACAGCGGGACGTTCTGATCCAGCGCAGGATTGCATCGGACGGGCCGGGTTCACCACGCGTGAAACCACGCCAACACGTGAGCCCCGGCAGCGCAATCGCGCCGACCTCTGGCTGGCGCATGGCCTTGCGGCGCGACGGCGCCGGCCGCGTCACTCGAGCGAGATCTTGCCTTCGGCGATGATCTTGCCGGCGCGGTCGATTTCCGCCTTCACCACCTCGGCGAACTGCGCTCGCGTGTCGGGGGTGTACTCGATCCCCCAGGCGTCGAGTTGCGCGCGCATCTCGGGGCTGTCCATCGCCTTGCGCACGTCGGCATTGATCTGGTCGAGCAGCGCGACCGGAGTCTTGACCGACGCCAGCAGGCCGAACCAGGATGCGTACTCCACGCCCTTGAAGCCTTGCTCGGCCATCGTCGGCACGTCGGGCGCCGCCTTCAGGCGCGTGGGATGGACGGCGGCGATGGCACGCAGCTTGCCGGTCTTGACGTGTGGCATCACGGTGGAGGCGCCGCCGACGTACATGTCCACCGTGTCGCTGAGCAGCGCCTGGATCAGCGGTGCGGCGCCGCTGTAGGGAATGTGCAGCAGCTTGATGCCAGCCACACTCTGGAACAGTTCGCAGGCCAGGTGCGGCGCGCTGCCGATCGCCGAACTGCCGTAGGTGAGCTTGCCAGGGCTGGCCTTGGCCATCGCCACGAACTCGCGCGCATCCTTCACCGGCAGCGAACTGCGCACCACCATCAGGCTGGGCGAGATGCCGAACAGCGCCACCGGCGCGAAGTCGCGCAGCGTGTTGTAGGTGGCGGTCTTCGGGCTGAGCAACTCGTACGCACCGTTGGATGCGTTGTTGGTGAACACCAGCGTGTGACCGTCGGCCGGCGCGCGCAGCACCGCCATGCCGGCCAGCGAGCCGGACGCCCCGGCGCGGTTCTCGACCACCACCGGTTGGCGCCACATTTCTGCGAGCGGCTTGCTCAGTGCGCGAACGTAGATGTCGGTCGGCCCGCCGGCCGGGTAGCCGACCAGGATCGTGATCGTCTTGCTCGGGAACCCGCCGCCCTGCGCCCGGGCCAGCGAGCCGGTCGCGCCGAGCGCCGCGCCGGCGGCAAGGGTATTGAAGGTTCTGCGCGTCAATGGCATTGCGATCTCCTGTCGAACACCTACTACTGACAGGTAGGTTTCGTGCATTACAGCAAACAGGAGAAGCCGATGTCAAGTGACATCGGGAGACCAAAACGTGCGCATGGCCTCCGATCGATTCCTACTTTCCGGTACGTGCGGGCGGGCGCGCAGCCCGCGACGCTCACGCTGCGGGCACCGCACCGTGCGCGAACAGGTCCAGGAAGCGCTCCGCGATGTCGTCCGGGGAAAGCGGCCCGTTCTCGCGGTACCAGTAGGTGATCCAGTTGAAGGCGCCGAAGATCGCAAACGAGAGCGCGATCGGATCGCAGCGGCGGATGGAGCCGTCGGCGATGCCGTGCGCCACGATCTGCTCGACCTCGCGATTGAGCCGGCGCCGGCCGACCCAGAGCTTTTCGCGGCTCCCTGCCGGCAGCGAGCCGGGCGCGGTATTGCGGATCAGGCAGATGCCGAAGTCGGTGGTCATGACCCGCGCGTAGCCGCGAAACAGCAGTTCGAGACGCTGCCATCCGCAGACCTCGGCCTTGCGCACGTCGTCGAGCATCGCGTGCAACTGCTCGGTGGCAATGCGCGAGCACTCGAACAGGATGTCTTCCTTGTTCTTCAGGTAGTAGTACAGGAACGGCTTGCTGACCCCGAGCGCCTCCGCGACGTCGGCCACCGAGGTGCGGTGATAGCCGCGCTCGTTGAAGATCTTGGCTGCCGCGGCAAGGATCTGCAGCGACTTGGCGCTGCGCTGGTCGGGCGCCTCCGGCGACGCGGCGGCACGCATCACGCGCTTGCGCGCGGGGGTCGCCCTTGCACTGGAATTGACAGCCGCCATCCGTCCGCTCTCCCCATAGCCAGTGCGCTGTTTCACACTGCGCCAGAGGCCGCGCCTCCGGTCGGGAAGTTTATACCAGCAAGTAGCGAAAAGGCACGGGCACGCCCCGGCCCGGCGCCGGCCGGCCGGCCGCGCGCCGCAACGGGCTCACGCGAAATACGCGAGCAGCCCGCGCACGGTGAACAGCCTGGGATAGTCGGCTTCAGGAATGGGCCGGCCCGAGCGCTGCGAGAGGCCGATGACGAAGTTGAGGAAGTCCATCGAATCGAGGTCGAGCGCCTCGCGCAGATCTTCATCCTCACCGACGCTCGAGAGTTCGGCTTCTGGTGCAATGGCGCCGAGCACGTCGGCGGCCAGTGCACGGGTCATGGTTTCATCCATCGCAATTGCCCCTGGAACCACTGTAGACGGAAAACACACCCATTCGGGTCAAAGCTCGGGCGGCGCCAGCAACGCCCGGGCGATCGCCGCCAGCAACTGGCCGCCGATGTGGCCGTCGCTTGCGCGGTGATCGGCAGCCAGGGTCGCCGTCACCAGCGTCCTGGGCACCACCTGGCCATCCACCAGCCACGGGCGCTGTACCACACGCCCGAAACCGACGATCGCCACCTGGGGCGGGTAGATCACGCCCAGCACGCTTTCGGCACCGCGATCGCCCAGGCTGGTGACCGTGATCGTCGGATCCGTCAACTCCGAACTGCGCAGCCCACCGGCACGCGCGCGCTGTACCAGGTCGCGCAGGGCCGCCATCAGTTCGGGCAACGCAAGCCGCTCGGCATCATGGATGGCCGGCGCGACGAGCCCCCCACCGCGCAGCGCGATGGCCCAGCCGACGTGCACGCCAGATCCGGCGCGAAACGCACCGTCTTCGTAGAAACCGTTGAGTTGCGGCACCTCCATGAGGGCGCGCGCCGTGGCGTTGAGCAGCAGCACCGCCGGCAACAGCCGCTCGGCCGGCGCACGACTGGCGTTGAACG
>JBDHRZ010000144.1:0-6926 GCA_039807845.1 Rhodoferax sp. | reverse complement strand
GCCGACACGACCACCGATGGCGCGAAGATCCGTGCGGCGCTCGAGGACCTGAAAACCCCAGTCGAAGGCGTCCTGAAAACCTACAACCGCCCGTTCACGAAAGACAACCATGAGGCTCTCATGGCGAACGACTTCGTGTTCGTCCGGTGGTCTGACGGCAAGCTCGTCCGAAACGAGGACGCCGTCGTCAAGTCGCTGTCACCGGCGGATTACAAGCGTTGAGTCAGTCCAGCAAGGATCATTGGCACGGCCGCAGTCGCGGTCCGTATCAACCCCAATCAAGACAAAGGGAGTGTTGCATGAAGATCGGTTCATTCATCCGCAGCCTGGTCGCCGGTGCTGCCCTGGTGGCGCTCGGCACGACTGCGAGTGCGCAGGACATCAAGCTCGGCTTCAATGGGGACCTGTCGGCGTCGCCGTCGGCACAAAGCGGTACCGCCGGGGTATTGGGCATCCAGGCGGCGATCGACGACATCAACGCAGCAGGGGGCGTACTCGGCAAGAAGATGGTGCTGGTCTTGCGCGACGACCAGGCGCAACCGCCCAGGTCGATCCAGAACATGAACGAATTGATCGACAACGAACACGTCGTGGCGGTGTTCGGGCCGACGAATTCGGGCAACGCGATGGCCTGGAAGCACATCCCCAACCAGAAGAAGATCGTCTCGATGGGTATGGTGGGTGGCGGTACCGACATCACGAAGCCGATGAGCGCGGGTGCGGACAATTACATGTTTCGCATCTCGATGGTCGATCGTGAACAGGTGGTGGGCCTGATGGCGTACGCGAAGAAAGCCGGCGCAAAGAAGCTGGGAGTCCTCATCGAAACCACAGGCTACGGGCAGGGAGGCCTGAAGGACATCGAGGAGGTTGCCAAGCTGCAGGGCCTGGAAATCGCGGCAACGGAACGCATGGCGGTGACCGACACCGACGTCACTTCGCAACTCAACAAGATGAAGGCCGCAGGCATCGATACCCTCGTCATTTGGGCGCAAGGCACTCCGAGCGGGCAGATCATGCGCAGCATGGAGAAGATCAACTGGTTCCCGCACTCGCTGTCGTCGTGGGCGGCGGACAACGTGACGTTCTATGATGCCGCCGGCAAGGCGAACGCTGAAAAGCCGGTGTTCATGCGCACGATGGTCGATGCAGCGACGCCCAAACAGAAGGCGCTCTTCGACCGGGTCAAGACCAAGCTGGCCGCGCCGAGCGCGTTTCCGTTCACGGTTCATGGTTACGACGCCGTGCAGGTGCTTGCGGCGGCGATGCGCCAGGCCGGAACTGCGACCGACGGCTCGAAGATCCGCGCTGCGCTGGAGGACCTGAAGGCGCCGGTCGACGGTGCGATGAAGGTCTACCAGCACCCGTTCTCGAAGACGCAGCACGAGGGGCTCGTGGCGAGCGACTTTGCCTTCGTGAAGTGGTCCGACGGCAAGCTCGTGAGAGTCGAGGACGCAGTCACGAAGGCGTTGACGCCAGCCGATTTCAAGCGGTGAGTCGATACGAGGCAGGCTGACCGGGCGCCCGCCGGGGCGGGCCGCGGCATCACACAACAGGAGACACTGCATGAAAACCCGTTCCCACATCCGCAGCCTGGTTGCCGGCGTCGCGATCACAGCGCTGGCCACGGTTGCGGGCGCCCAGGAGATCAAGTTTGGCTTCATCGGCGACCTGTCGGCATCGCCGTCGGCGCAAAGCGGCATCGCCGGCGTGCAAGGTATCCAGGCCGCAATCGACGATGTGAACGCCGAAGGCGGTGTGCTCGGTCGCAAGATCAGGCTCATGGTGCGCGACGACCAGTCGCAACCCCCGAAGTCGATCCAGGGCATCACCGAATTGATCGACGACGAAAAGGTCGCCGTGGTGTTCGGCCCGACGAACTCGGGCAACGCGCTGGCGTGGCGGCACATTCCGAATCAGAAAAAGGTCGTCTCGATGGGGATGATCGCCACCGGCACCGAGATCACCAAGCCGATGAGCCCGGGTGCCGACAACTACATGTTTCGCCTTTCCATGACCGATCGCGAGCAGGTGGTGGGCCTGTTGGCGTATGCAAAGAAGGCTGGCGTGCGCCGGATCGGCGTCATCGTCGAAACGACGGGGTATGGCCTGGGGAGTCTGAAGGACCTCGATGAAGTGGCCAAGCTGCAGGGTATCGAGATCGTGTCATCGGAGCGCATGGCGGTCACGGATACCGACGTCAGTTCGCAGTTGAGCAAGATGAAAGCCACCGGCGTGGACACCATCGTCGTCTGGACGCAGGGCACGCCGATGGGGCAGGTGATGCGCAGCATGGAGAAGGTCAACTGGTTCCCGCGCGTGCTGGCATCGTGGGCGGCCGACAACATCACGTTCTTCGATGCGGCCGGTAAGACGCTTGCCGAGAAGGTGACGTTCATGCGGCCGATGGTCGAGCCTGCAACTGCTGGCCAGAAGGCGCTGTTCGAGCGACTGAAGGCAAAGCTTCCGGCCCCGAGCGCCTTCACGCATGCCGCACAAGGCTACGACGCGGTCATGGTGGTTGCAGCAGCGATTCGCCAGGCCGGGACGACGGACGGAAACAAGGTTCGGCTGGCGCTTGAAGACCTGAAGACGCCCGCCAAAGGCGTCCGCAAGGTCTACGAGCATCCGTTCACGGCGACCAACCACGAGGCGTTTGGCGCGCAGGATTCCTTCTTCGTGAAGTGGTCCCCCGAAGGCAGGCTGGTGCAGGTCAACGATGCCGTGACGGCGGCGTTGACGCCGGCTGACTTCAAGCGTTGACTGCCTGCTGATCCAAGGGGAGAAAAGATGGGGACCGCGCTCCTGCAGGCCTTGCTGAGCGGCGCTGCCGTCGGTGGCGCGTATGCGCTCGTCGCGCTGGGTTTTGGCATCACGTTCACCACCACGAAGACGCTGAACTTCGGGCATGGGGACTTCGTGGCGATCGGCGCCTTCATCGGAACCAGCGTGCTGTTCCTTGCGCTGGGCATGCCGGCGACGTCGAGGTCGTTTTCCGGGGTCGCGCCTGGTGCGACCAGCCAGCTCATGGCACTGCTGGCCGCCTTCGTCCTGGTCGGCCTGCTCGGCTGGGTGCTTTACGTCCTCGGCGTGCGACCGTTCGTCGGCAAGCCGGGCATGGCGTGGGTGATGAGCACGCTGGGCTTTGGCGTGATCCTGCAGAGCATTGGCTTGGCCATCTGGGGCCCCAAGCCCGTCGTGGTGCCGGCCCCCGTTGGCGACGAGGTGATCCGCTTCATCGGCATCGGCGTTCGGCCGCAGGAGCTTCTCATGCTCGGCGTCTCGATCGTCATCATGATCGGCTTCGACTACGTGATGCAACGCACCGCGTTCGGCAAGGCGGTGCGTGCCGTGGCGCACAGCAGCCAGATCGCGACGCTCATGGGCATCAATACCCAGGTCGTCATGATCGGTGCGTTCATCGTGAGTTCGGCGTTGGCTGGCCTGTCGGGCTTCCTCCTCGCGCCGATTTCCCAGGCGTCGCTGTTTCTCGGTTTTGCCATCGGCCTCAAGGGCTTCAGCGCGGCCATGATCGGCGGGCTGAGCAGTCCGCGCGGTTGCGTGGTCGGTGGTTTCCTGCTCGGCATCCTCGAGTCGGTGATCAATCTCTGGTCGGCGCAATGGCGTGAGGTGGCGATCTTCGGGCTCGTGGTCCTTGTGCTCGCCGTGCGGCCCACCGGGCTTTTCGGCTCCCGCCTGGTCGAGAAGGTATGACAGCGAGATCCTACGGACACGTCCTGGCCACCCTGGCGGTGGGTGCGCTCCTGATCGGCGCGACCACGGTCGTGTCGAACGACTACTACTTGCGCATCGCATTCATGATGTGCGTCTACTACCTGTGTGGCGCCGGCATGACCGTGCTGGTGGGCTTCTCGGGCCAGAAGTCACTCGGGCAGGCCGGGCTGTTCGCGGCCGGCGCCTACAGCGTGGCCTTGCTCACGACGAAGACGCAGATCGATCCCTGGCTCGCGCTGGCCCTGGGCGCAGTGATCGCGGGCGTCGCCGGGGTCATCGTCGCAGTGCCGTCGCTTCGCGTGCGTGGCCCTTACCTGGCGATGGTGACCCTGGCCTTCGGCCTGGTCGCCGAGAAGCTGGTCTCGGAGTGGACTGACGTCTTCGGTGGGCCGCAGGGGATCTTCGGGATCCGGCCCTTGACCTGGAATGGCGTGATGCTGACGACCCAGCAGTGGGTCGCGGTCTCGATCGCACTGTCGGTCGTCACCTACCTGCTGCTGCGCAACGTGCTTTCCGGCCGCTTCGGTCGGGCGCTGCTTTCGCTGCAGGCCGACGAGGTCGCGGCGGCTTCGGCTGGCGTGCGCGTATACCGGGCCAAGGTGATGGCGTTCGTCATCGCCGCCATCACGAGCGGGATCGCCGGCGCGCTGATCGCGCAGCAGAACCAGTACATCAATTCGGACTTCATCACGATCAACCTGTCGATCTTCATCCTCCTGCTCGTGCTGTTCGGCGGCCCCGGGTCGCTGGGCGGGGCGCTGGTGGGCGCGGTACTTCTGACGTTGATCGATGCCTTGCTCTCGCGCTGGCCGTCGGTGCAGCATTTCGCGTACGGTGCGCTGCTGCTGTTCTCGCTGTATGCGATGCCCAAGGGCGTGATGGGGGTGGTCGAGCCATGGTGGCGGGCGCGACACGGAAAGGCGTCCCTGGCGCCGACTGTCACCAGACCGTGGCGTGACCGCTCTGCCGGAGGCGAGGGTGATCTGCTCGTGGTCGAAAAGTTGTGCAAGAGCTATGGTGGCGTGCGCCCGGCGCAGGACGTTTCGTTCACGTTGCAGCGCGGCCATGTGCACGCGCTGATCGGCCCCAACGGTGCCGGCAAGACCACGATCATCAACATGCTCAGCGGCATCGTGCGGCCCGACGAAGGGCGCATCCGTTTCGCCGGGCGTGATATCACGGGATTGGCTGCACACGAGCTGTGCACGGCTGGGCTCTCGCGCACTTTCCAGAACTTGCGGCTGTTTGCTGACCTCTCCGTACTCGAAAACGTGCTGATCGGCCGCCACACGAGGATGCACAACGGCTTCTTTGCCTCGCTGTTTGCGTTGCCGCTCTCGCGCCGCGAGGAGGCTGCGGCGCGCGAGGAAGCACTCGGCCTGCTTGGCCGTGTCGGACTTGCGGCGTACGCCATGCAGCCGGCCGGAAGCCTGCCCTACGGCTTGCAGCGCCGGGTGGAACTCGCACGTGCCCTCGCGAGTGAGCCGGAACTGTTGCTGCTCGACGAACCGGCAGCCGGATTGAACCCGCAGGAAACGGCCGAACTCGGCGATCTGCTGTTGCGCATCGGTGAGACCGGGATGACGATCTTCATGGTCGAGCATCACATGGATCTGGTGATGCGCATCTCCGACCATGTGATCGTGCTCGACTATGGCGTCAAGATCTCCGAGGGGGATCCCGTCAAGGTGCAGGCCGATCCCAAGGTGATCGAGGCCTACCTCGGGAGCGAGGACGAGACGGCAGCAGCGGATGGCCAGCCCGAGGTGCAGCATGCTGGAACTTGACAACGTCGCGCTCAGCTACGGCGCCATCGAGGCGGTGCGTGGCGTGAGCCTCACGGTGCAGCGCGGCGAGGTGGTTGCGCTGATCGGCGCCAACGGTGCCGGAAAAAGCACCATCATGAAGGGAATCGTCGGACTGCATCCGCTGAAGTCGGGCCGCATCCTGATCGATGGCAAGGACGTGGCCGGCTTGCCCGGTCACCGTCGGGTAAGTCTCGGTGTTGCACTTTCTCCGGAGGGGCGTGGTGTGTTCCCCGACCAGACCGTACGGGACAATCTGCTGCTGGGCGCCTGGGGGAAACGTCGTGACGAGGCGTACTGCGAAAAGCTGCTGCAGCGAGAGTTCGAGCGCTTTCCACGGTTGCGCGAACGTTCGAGCCAGATGGCCGGCACCCTCTCGGGAGGTGAGCAGCAGATGCTCGCAATCTCGCGGGCGCTCATGTCCGAGCCACGACTGCTGCTGCTCGATGAGCCTTCCCTCGGGCTTGCTCCGCTCATCATCGCCGAGATCTTCCAGACGATCCGCAAGTTGCGCGATGCCGGTCTGACGCTGCTCCTGGTGGAGCAGATGGCCAAGCAGGCGCTCGCCGTGGCCGATCGCGCTTACGTCCTCGAAACCGGTGCCGTGTCGCTCACCGGAACGGGCCCAGAACTGCTGCGCAATCCGCGGGTGCAGGCAGCATACCTGGGCGGACAGGCAACAGCGACCGCCTGAAGGAGAACCGGTAATGATCGTGCGTTTTGGTCTCTTGCAAAAGAACCCTTCCTGGTCCGACGAGCGCTTCGCGCATCACTGGCTCGACGACCATGGTCCGCTCGCGCGCAAGATTCCGAACCTGCGTGCATATCGACAGAACCATGTCGTCGACAAGCGTCAGTTGGGCATTTCGCATCAGCGCGGTAGCTGGCAGTTCGACGGTTTTTCACAACTGTGGTTCGACGACCACCAGAAGATGCGGCTGGGCATGGCCAGCGAGGTCGCGCCGAAGCTCGTCAACGACGAGGGGCAGTTCCTCGGTAACATGCACATCATTGCTGCCGAATCGAACACGGTCATCGAACCTCCCGCCGAACAGGGTGCAGTGCTCAAGCGTATGTCGATCCTGACGCGGACCAGCGGGACCAGCGATGCACGTTTTCGTCACGAGTGGTACGACGTGCATGCCGACCTGGTCATGAAGATCCCCGGTGTGCGCGGCTATCGCCAGAACCTCGTGACGGTTCGAGAGCGTGAGAAGGGTGTGTTCAGCGAGCGCGAAGACCTGCCGATCGACGGCATGGTCGAACTGTGGTTCGACAGCGTGGCGAGCATCGAGGCAGGGTTTGCGTCTCCGGCGGGTCAGGCGGCGCAGGCGCACGGCCGAACCTTCCTGGCAGAAGTCACGACGTTCCTCGTCAAGGAGCACG
>JBDHRZ010000143.1:0-6970 GCA_039807845.1 Rhodoferax sp. | reverse complement strand
ACGATGCGCCCGCGCGCGCCCAGGCGCTGATCCTCGGGCTCGGCTTCAGGAGCAGCGAACTCGAACGCCCGGTGAACAGCTTCTCGGGCGGTTGGCGCATGCGCCTGCAACTGGCACGCGCGCTGATGTGCCCGGCCGAGTTGCTGCTGCTGGACGAACCCACCAACCACCTGGACCTCGATGCGCTGGTGTGGCTGGAAGGCTGGCTGCGCAAATTCGAGGGTACGCTGCTGGTGATCAGCCATGACCGCGAATTCCTCGACGCCGTGACCCAGGTCACGCTGCACATCGACGCCGCGCGGCTGGTGCGCTACGGCGGCAACTACAGCCGCTTCGAAGACATGCGCGCCGAGCAAATGGAGCAGCAGCAAAGTGCGTTCGCCCGGCAGCAGGAGCAGATCGCGCACCTGCAGCAGTTCATCACGCGCTTCAAGGCCAAGGCCAGCAAGGCCAGGCAGGCGCAAAGCCGCGTCAAGGCGCTCGAGCGCATGGAGCGCATCGCGCCGCTGTTGAGCGAGGCCGAATTCAGCTTCGAGTTCGCCGAGCCGGCCAATCTACCGAACCCGATGCTGTCCATGCGCGCAGTCAGCGTAGGCTATCCGCAAACGCCGGACGCGCCCGCCGGCACGCCGCCCACGACCATCGTGCGCGGCATCGACCGCTCGGTGCTGGCCGGGCAGCGCATCGGCATCCTGGGCGCCAACGGCCAGGGGAAGTCGACCGTGGTGAAGACGATCGCGCGTGAACTGCGCCCGCTGGCGGGCGAGATCACCGAAGGCAAGGGCCTGGCGATTGGCTACTTCGCGCAGCAGGAACTCGACCTGCTGCGCGCCGCCGACACGCCCCTCGAGCACATGATCGCGCTGGCGCGCGATCTCGGCGCAGCCGGTCGCATCACCGCCCAGGGGACGCGCGAGCAAGACCTGCGCAGCTTCCTGGGCGGATTCAACTTCAGCGGCGACATGGCCAAGCAAGCCGTGGGCAGCATGAGCGGCGGTGAAAAGGCGCGCCTGGTCCTGTGCATGATCGTCTGGCAGCGCCCGAACCTGCTGCTGCTCGACGAGCCGACGAACCACCTGGACCTGGCCACGCGCGAGGCGCTCGGCGTGGCCCTCAACGCCTTCGAGGGCACGGTGATGCTGGTCAGCCACGACCGCGCGCTGCTGCGTTCGGTCTGCGACGAATTCTGGCTCGTCTCACGCGGCGGCCTGGCGCCGTTCGACGGCGATCTGGACGACTACCAACGCTACCTGCTGGAGGAGGCAAGGCAACGGCGCGAACAGACCAGGCAGGATCGGACCCCGGCCGCGAACGATGCAGCGGCAGATACGCGCAAGCCGCTCCAGCCGCGCAGCAACAAGGGCCGGCTGCAACAGGAGATCGAGCAGATCGACGCGCGCATGCTGGCCCTGCACGACGAAAGCAGCACGCTGCAAGCGCAACTGGAACACGCGCTGCAACCGGGCCACATCGTCGACCTCGGCACGCGCCTGAAGACGCTGCACGACGACCTGCACGCACTGGAGGAGCGCTGGCTCGAGCTGTCCAGCCTGCTCGAAACGGGCAGTGCCTAGAGCCTGTGAAGATATGAATCGTGCCCGCGTGGGGTCCCAGAAACGGTCCAATCTAGGCGCAAGGCGCAGCCGGGGTGGGGCCCCGGCGAGGCCTTGCAACGACGAGTGGGCCGTTTCTGGGACCTCACCCGAAGGGCCGGGGTGCCACAGGGCGCTGCGCGGCGTTGCGGCGCTTGCCCGGGCGGCCAGCCCGGGCTGCGCACCGCGCCTTGCTCAGCACCCTATGGCACCCCGGCGCGGGCACGATTCATATCTTCACAGGCTCTGAGACGCACCGGCGTCCGCAGCCGGGCCGTGGCAGCCACTGGTGCCGTGTTTTCACCAGGCACGGCAAACCGGGCTACGATGGACAGCGCCAGCGCACGGACGAGCACAGCAGCGAGGAGTGCCATGTCAGCCGACACCGACAACTATCTGTTTCGCGAAGGAACCCACACCCGCCTGTATCACCGGCTGGGTTGCCACTTCGCAGCGGAGGGTGCGCGCTTCGCCGTCTGGGCACCGCATGCCGAGTCGGTCAGCGTGATCGGCGACTGGAATGGCTGGAACGCGCAGGCCGATCCGCTGACGCTGCAACCCGACGGCACCGGCATCTGGAGCGCGCACGTGGCCGGGGTGCAGCAGGGCCAGTGCTACAAGTACCGCATCCGCTCCACGCAGCACGGCCATGAGGTGGAAAAGGCGGACCCGTTCGCGTTCCTGTGCGAATGTCCGCCGGCCACCGCCTCGCGCGCCTGGCCGCTGGACTACGACTGGGGCGACGGGCCATGGATGGCCGCGCGCGCGGCGCGCAACGCACTCGACGCACCGATGTCGATCTACGAAGTGCACGCGGGTTCATGGAGACGCAACAACGGCGCATTCCTCGGCTACCGCGAACTCGCGCACCAGCTGGTGCGCTACGTGCTGGATACCGGCTTCACGCACGTCGAGCTGATGCCGCTCACCGAACACCCCTTCTATGGGTCCTGGGGCTACCAGACGACGGGCTATTTCGCACCCACGGCACGCTACGGCACGCCGCAGGATTTCATGTACCTGGTCGACCACCTGCACCAGCACGGCATCGGCGTGCTACTCGACTGGGTGCCTTCGCACTTCCCGGCCGACGCGCACGGACTGGCGTTCTTCGACGGCACCCACCTGTACGAACACGCCGACCCCCGGCAGGGCTACCACCCCGAATGGAATTCGAGCATCTTCAACTACGGGCGCCATGAAGTGCGCAGCTTCCTGCTCTCGTCGGCGCTGTTCTGGCTGGACAAATACCATCTGGACGGCCTGCGCATCGACGCCGTGGCCTCGATGCTCTACCTGGACTACGCACGCGGCGACGGCGGATGGGTGCCCAACACCGCAGGCGGACGGGAGAACCTGGAGGCGATCCACTTCCTGCAGTCACTCAACCGTGCGATCTATCGCGAATACCCCGATACCGTGAGCATCGCCGAGGAATCCACCTCCTGGCCGGGGGTGTCGCGGCCCACCGACACCGGTGGCCTGGGTTTCGGCATGAAGTGGAACCTGGGCTGGATGCACGACAACCTCGACTACATGAAGGAAAACCCGATCCACCGGCGCTACCACCACCGCAAGATGACGTTCGCGGCGATGTACGCCTTCAGCGAGAACTTCGTGCTGCCGCTGTCGCACGACGAGGTCGTCCACGGCAAGCGCTCGCTGCTGGGCAAGATGCCGGGCGACGACTGGCAGCGTTTCGCCAACCTGCGCGCGCTGCTGGGATGGATGTGGGGCCATCCGGGCAAGAAGCTGCTCTTCATGGGCGGCGAATTCGGGCAGCGGCGCGAATGGACGCACGACGGCGAGCTGGAATGGTGGGTCACCCAGTTGCCCGAACATGCCGGGGTGCTGCGCTTCGTGGCCCAGCTCAACGAGGTCTACCGTGCATCGCCGGCCCTGTACCAGCTCGACTTCTCGCCCGACGGGTTCGAGTGGATCGCCGCCGACGACATCGACGTCAGCGTGTTCGCCTACCTGCGCAAGCCACACCCGGGCGCTCCGATGATGCTGGTCGTGAGCAACATGACGCCGGTGCCGCGCAGCGACTACCTGGTCGGCGTGCCGCAGGCCGGTTACTGGCGCGAGCGCGTGAACAGCGATGCGCGCGAGTTCGGCGGCTCTGGCTGGGGCAACTTCGGTGGCGTGCAGGCGCAGGCAATCCCGGCGCATGCGCGCATGCACTCCCTGTGCCTGAGCCTGCCACCGCTGTCCACCCTGATACTGGAGCAGGTGCCAGATTCGAACGCCACCCCACCCGGCCATGGCTGAGCCTGTGTTCGTTGCAGACTCCGGGAACTGGGACGAGGCCCGGCTGGGAACGCTGCACCGGCTGTGCGCACACCACGGCATCGCCACCCACTACCACGACGCCTGGGGGCAGTACCGGCAGGTCGCACCGGACAGCCTGCTCGCCCTGCTGAGCGAGTTCGATCCGGCGGCCGCCACATCCGAGGCGCTGGACGCGGCACTGGCGCGCGCCGATGCGTCACGCTGGAACGCACCCCTGAGCCCGGTGGTCGCGTTGCAGGAGGACGACCCGCGCTGGAGCGTCGTGCTCTGCCTGCCCACCGACACCACCGCACTGCACTGGCAACTGCGCGACGAAAGCGGACAACCGTGCCACGGCGAAACGCTCGATGCGCAGACCCTGCCGCTGCTGGAGGAGGCCACGCGTGCCGGCGTTGTCTGGCAGCGGCGCCAGCTCACGCTCGAGCTGCCATTGGCGCCGGGCTACTACGAGCTGCAGGTCGACGGCCTGGACTGCGACGCCCCGCAACACGCGTTGGTCGTATGCGCGCCACGGCGCTGCTACCGTCCGCCGGCATTGCGCGATGGCAGGCGGGTGTGGGGGCTGGCGGTGCAGCTCTACACGTTGCGCTCGGAGCATAACTGGGGCATGGGCGACTTCGGCGACCTCGCAGACCTGGTGCGTACCATGGCGCTGCGCGGGTCCGACCTGATCGGCCTCAATCCACTGCACGCCCTGTTCACGCACAACCCGGCGCACGCCAGCCCGTACAGCCCGAGTTCGCGCCGCGTGCTCAACGTGCTGTACATCGACGTGCCGGCGGTGGCCGAATTCTCGACCTGTGAGGCGGCGCGCACGCACGTGGCTTCGGAACCGTTCCAGCAGCGGCTGGCGCGGCTGCGCCAGATCCGGCTGGTGGACTACTCCGGCGTCGCCGCCGCAAAGCTGGAGGTGCTCGCGCTGCTGTACGCGCACTTCGTGCGGCAGCACCTGGGCACCGACGGATCCGCGCGCGATGCCCACGCACAGGACTTCCTGGACTTCGTGGCACAAGGTGGCGCCGCGCTGCAGGCGCACGCGCGCTTCGAAGCCATCCAGGCGCGGCAGCATGCGCGCGACGCGCAGGTCTGGGGCTGGCCAGCGTGGCCAACAGCGTTGCGCGATCCCGCCGGCCAGGCCGTCGCGCAATTTGCCCGCGAGCATGCCGACGAAGTGCGCTTTCACCTGTACCTGCAGTGGATCGCTGCCCACCAGCTGGCCCAGGTGCGCAGCGCTTGCCTTGCGCACGGCATGCGCGTCGGTCTGTACCTGGACCTGGCGGTATCGGTCGACCGCGGCGGCTCGGACGCGTGGGGCGCGCAGGACTGTCTCGCCACGGCCGCCAGCGTCGGCGCACCGCCCGACGAGTTCAATCCCAACGGCCAGGGCTGGGGCCTGCCACCCCTGCGCCCGGACCGCCTGCGCCAGCAACGCTACCGGCTGTTCATCGATACCCTGCGCAGCGTGATGCGCAGCGCCGATGCATTGCGCATCGACCACGTGATGGGCCTGATGCGGCTGTACTGGATCCCCGGTGGCGCATCGGCACGCGACGGCGCCTACGTGCACTACGCCCTGCACGAGATGCTGGCCATCGTCGCGCTGGAGAGCCAGCGCAACCGCTGCATGGTGATCGGCGAAGACCTGGGGACGGTGCCCGACGAGGTGCGTGCGGCGCTGACGCAAATGGACGTGTTGTCCTATCGTCTGCTGTATTTCGAGCGATCAGTCGACGGTGGCTTCGTCGCGCCGGAGCGTTACCCGGCAGCGGCGCTGGCAGCGGTCAGCACGCACGACCTGGCCACGCTGGCGGGCTGGTGGTCCAGCCACGATCTGGAGCAGCGCCTGCGACTCGGCCTGTACCCGCAGGAGGTATTGTTCGAACGCCAACTGCTCGAGCGGGCCGAACAACGCGTTCGCCTGCTGCTGGCGCTGCGCCATGCCGGTCTGTTGAGCGCGCAGGCGGTCGCCGCCGCGGCCGGCAGCACGCAACTGCCACCCGAGGTCCTGCTGGCGGTGCATGCCTACCTGGCCAGCACGCCCGCAGCGGTATCGATGGTGCAACTGGAAGATGTGCTGTCGGTGCGCGACCAGATCAACATGCCGGCGACGGTGCACACGCACCCGAACTGGCAGCGGATGCTCCCACTGACGCTGCGCGAACTGGCGCAGCATGAAGCACTCAACGCGCTGGCGCAGCGTCTGTCGGCGATCCGTCCGCGGCCAGCACTTCCTCTCGGCCCTGGTGCAGCATGAGTTGCGGCAGCGGGATCTCGATGCCGGCTGCGTCGAACGCCGACTTCAGCCGCAGCAGGCAGGCCCGACGCACGGTCCACTGGGCCGAAGCCACCACCCGGATGCGCGCCCGCAGCACGATGCCCGACTCCGCCCAGTCCTGCACCCCGGCGATCTCCATCTCGCCCTGGATCTGCGGCGCAAGGTCGGGGTCCTGGCGCAGCGCCGCCGCGACCTCCTGCATGATCCGCATCGCGCGCTCCAGGTTCGCGGAATAGCCGACGCGAACGTCGAGCACCGCGTAGGAGAACTCGCGGCTCATGTTGATCACGGTGGAAATCGTGCCGTTGGGGATGAAATACACGCTGCCGTCGTAGTCGCGCAACCGCACGTAGCGCAGCGTGACCTCCTCCACCGCGCCGGAATGTTCGCCCAGTCGCACCACGTCACCCTGGCGGATCTGGTTTTCCACCAGCAGCAACAAGCCGGTCACGTAGTCCTTGACCAGGCTCTGGGCACCGAAGCCCACCGCCAGCCCCACCACACCGGCCGCGCCCAGGATCGGTGCGACCGAGACTCCAAGCTCTGCCAGCACCGCGACGAAGGTGATCAAGCCGATCACCACGGTCGCGGTGTAGCGCAGCACCCGGCTCAGCGTGGTCGCCCGCTTGATCGCCTCCACGTCGTCCAGGCGTGGACCAATGCGCTGGTGCAGCAGGCGCAGCGCACGCCGCAAGACGGCCAGCGCGAGCCACGCGAGGAGCAGGATGGCGACGATGCGCAGGCCCGAGACGGCGACGACGCCCAGGCCATGCCAGACCCGGGCGACGGCTTCGAGCACGGTCTCATGCAT
>JBDHRZ010000142.1:0-6980 GCA_039807845.1 Rhodoferax sp. | reverse complement strand
TTCAGCAATCCCTCCGCCCGGGCCACCAGTTCGCGGCGCAACTGGTCTGCGCGCCAACGCTACCAGCCTTCGAGTTCGCTAGCCGCGGCCAGTGCAGCCTGCGCCTGGGCCTCGAGCGCATCGTCGATCAGGCGCCCCTGCTCGCGCAGCGCATTGCGCAGCGCGGCCGCGACGCCGGCACTGGCCTTGCCGTGGCCCTGCTCCATCTCACGCTCGAGCACCGCCAGCACCTGCCCCACCGCGTCGTTCGCCAGCTTGCGCTGCTGCGGGTCGACCTGCGGCCTGGCCGCACGCGCCGCCGGCGCCACCGCCTGGCCTCTGGCGGCACGCAGTTCATCGGCCCACATCGGTACCGATGGCAGCGGCGCCTGCGCGTCGCCGGCGGCTGTCTCGGCCAACTGCAAGGCGCTGCAAAACGCCTCCCATACCACCAGCAGTTGCGTGCGCGAGGCCTGCAGCAAGGGAGGGAACTTCAGATCGACACTGCCCCAACTGGCGTCGGCTTCGAGCGCCGCGGCCTGGCGCTGCCAGTGCTCCACGTCTTCGCGCAGCGCAGCGCTGGCCGCCTGGGCATGGGACCAGGGCTTGGTGGACAGCACCTCGATGCGTTGCGCCAGCAGCACCGCCGCCTCGCGCTGCACCTGCACCGTGTGCTGCAGGTCCTCGATCACGCGCACCCGTTCGGCCAATTGCGCCTTGAGTGCCGCCAGCGGCTCCTTGCTCAGCGGCGCGCCCGCCTTGGCCGCATCGCGCTGCCAGGCCAACGCATCGGCGATGTTGAGCTTGGGCAAGGCCAGCAGGGCTTCGGCCCTGCCGGCCCACTCGGCCGCCACCTGGGCCTGACCCTTGGCGCGACGCAGTTCATCCAGCCGCTCGCGGATCGGGCGCGCCGCACCCTTGTCGCGCGCGCCCATTTCACGAAACACCTCCTGCAGCGACTCGGCGGAGGGATCGCTCGCCAGCCAGGCCCGGATGCGGGTGCTGCGTTCACCGGAAGTCGCCGCGCTGAAGGCGCCGTCGGTGATCGCGTCGAGTTTCTGGAGGTCGAGGCTCTTGGGGCTGGAGGTCATTGCGGCAATGGTTCTCGGGCGGGTGGCCGGGTCGGACAAGCGCGTATTCTCGCCGCGAAACGGAGCCCCAACGACCTTTCCGCCGCCCGTGCCCGATTCGCGGCCGGCGTCAACGCGTAGTAGGGATAAACGCGTGGTCGGGATAAACGCGTAGCCGGCGTCAATTCGCCGCCGGGCTCGATTCGTTGCCAGGCTCAGTTCGTTGCCAGGCTCAGTTCGGCCCGCGGCGTCCACTTCGGATCGGTCTCGTCGGTCCGCGCGGCACCCAGGAACAGGCGCTCGACCGGCAACTGCTGCGCGGCCAGGTAATCCTTCACCGCCACGCCACGCTGCAAGGCCAGCGCGCGCATCGATTCGTCATCGGCCGCGATGTTGGCCAGCAGCAGGGCCTCCATCTCGGCGCTGGTGAGCTCCTTGGGCTTGCCCGCGAGGTCGCGCGGCCTCGCAATGTCCGAGCGAAGGAACACCTGCTTGAGCAACGCTTCGGCCTGCGCCGGCTCCAGCGCGGCATCGGCCTGCGCATTGGCGGCGGTCGGCGTCTGGCCGGCACTGACCTGCTCGCGGCGTTGCTCTGCGCGCAGCAGCTCCTGCAGCTTGTTGCGCTTGTACGCGTCGCGCTCGACCTCCAGGTTCGCCGTGCCGACCACCGTCATCTTCAGCGCCGGCCGGTCCGTCAGCGCCTTGGCGACCTTGTCCAGCCCGGCGCGCGCATCGGGCAGCAGCACGGCGCTGCCGGCGGCAAACGCGACCTGGCTGAGCTCGGAGCCGCCCCCGCCGAAGGCACTGGCAAGCAGGGTGAAAGGCGCCGTCAGGGCCTTGCCGATCAGGTTCACGATGACCTTGAAGATGATCGGCCCGAGCCGGAACTGCGGGTCGTTCAGGGAGCCGCTGATCGGCAGGTTGATGTCGATCACGCCATTGCGGTCCGCCAGCAGCGCCACAGCCAGCTTCACCGGCAGGCTGTTCGGCGCGCCCTCGACCTTGTCGCCGAACTCGAGCTGGTTGAGCACCACCTGGTTGCTCGCCGTGAGTTGCCCATCGGGCTGCACCAAGTAGGCCACGTCCACGCTGAGCTTGCCGCGCTGGATGCCGTGGCCGGCGTACTTGACCGAATACGGCGACAACGGCGGCAGTTCCAGGTCGCGCACCTTGCCCTTGATGTCCAGCGCCAGCGGCTTGGCGAGCGGATTGAGCTTGCCGAGGATTTCCAGCGAGGCCGTCCCCTCGGCGCGGCCACGCAGTTCCAGGTCGGCCATTACAGGCCGGCCGTCCACCGGCACCGAGGAAAACGCACTCAGGCGGCCGGTGAGTTCGCTCAGGTCGGCCGAATAGTTGGGCTTGATGAACCGGTCGGAGAACAGCACCTTGCCCTGCACCAGGCTGATCGGGCCGATCCGGATCACCGGCGCCAGCGGGTCGGGTGCTGCCGTTGCTGCCGTTGCTGCCGTTGCTGCGGATGAGGCGGACGCCGGCGGCGTTGCCGCAGCAGAGCCGGCGGGCGGCGCCGACGCATCGCTGCGCACCAGGTCCTGCAGGTTGATGCGGCCGTTCTCGTGCACGATGATGCGCGCGAAGAAGTCGCTCAGCGTGGTCTCGCGGATACTCAGGCGCAGCGGCTTGCCCGGGGCCATGGCCAGGTCGATCCCGCGCAGGCCCAGCGCCTTCCAGTTGAGCAGCTCCTGCGCCAGTGCCGACTCGCCCCCCTGGCTGGCGATGGTGTTGGCGCGAAAGTCCTCCAGCACGGTATCCCCGCGCACGCCCAACACCGGCCCCTGCGGCGTGAGCGCGACATCGACCTCGCCCTTGAAGCCCGCATCGGCGCGCAGCACCTCGATGTTCAGGCCCGAGCCGAAATACGGCTCGAGCGCCTGCAGCGGGAACTGCAGCATCTGCACGCTGCCCCTGGCCTGCAGCGGCTCGGGCTGCACGGTACCGCGGTACTCCAGTTGACCCGCCCGGCCCTGCGCGCTGGCGACCCGACTCGACAACTGCACCGTCATCGCCTGCCTGCCGTCTGGCACGACGTTGCGCAACTCCACGTTGAGCGCGCTCGTGTCGAGCTGCACGGGCTTGCCCAGCGCGAGGTCCTGAAAGCGCACCGTGCCCTCGTGCAGCACAAACCGGTCCAGGCGGCCTTGCCAGGGCGGCTCGGCAGCGCTGACCGCCGCCGTGCGCCGGGCCGCCGTCGCTGTCGTCGCTGTCGTCGCTGTCGTCGCTGTCGTCGCTGTCGTCGCTGTCGTCGCTGTCGTCGCTGTCGTCGCTTTGGTTGATGTCGTGGCCGCTGTCGGCGTCACCTCGGCCTTCGCCGACGAGGCAGTCGCCGCTACCGCGCCGGGCTGCTTGAGCCAGCGCTCGAACATCCAGCGCTTGTCCTGGCCGCGGCGCACGGCGAGATCGGGCCGGCTGATCGCCAGTTCGCCGACCGACCAGCGCCGCTGGCTCAGGTCGACGCTGGCCGAAGCCACGCTGAGCTGACCGATGCTCGGCAGCTCACCCAAGGCGGGCGAGCCAGTCAGCGCAAGGCGCTCGAGCGTCAGTCTGGAGAGATCGAGCTGCAGGCCCTGAGGCTGCCAGCGCAGCGCGAGCCTGGCATCGAGCACGCCGTGCACTTGTGGCGCGAGAAACTGCGCCACATAGGGTGCCCCCAGCTCCAGCGGCGCAGCTGCAATCTCGAGCTGCAGCGCGGCCTGCTTGTCGGTGGCCGAACCATCGAAGGTGAGCCGCGCACCCCGCGCCGGCCCTTGCGCAGCGCCCGCCTGGGAGGCCGCAACAGCCGCCTGTGAGGCCGCAGCACCCGCCTTCGCCATGGCAGCGCCGACCTGTGACGTCGCCGTACCTGCCTGTGACGCCACCGTACCTGCCTGGGAGGCCGCAGCGCCCGCCTGCGCCAGCGTGAACGCACCGGAGAACGCAACGGGTTGCGCCATCGGCCACAGCAAGCCTTTCGCGTCCAGCGTCAACTCCTGCACCTGCAGGCGTGCCGCTGGCGCGACGCCCTGGTCGAGCCAGTCGAGCGTGCCGTCGCGCAATTCGATCTGCGCAACCCTTGCGTGCCAGGCGGCCGCTTGTGGCGGCGGCGCTGCGCCACTGGCCGGTGTGGCGGGCGCTGTGGCACCCTGCAAGGTGTCCAGGTTGATCCGGCCTGCGGCGTCGCGCTGCACGTGCAGCCGGGGCGACTGCAGGGCGATGGAGCCGAGTTCGACCACCTGCTCGAACGGGCGCACCTGGTCGAGCACGACGGAGACCCGGTCGAACTCCAGCAAAGGCTGGCCGACCGCATCGGCCAGCGCCACGCCGCTCAACTGCGCCTGGCCGCGCACGACCAGCTGCGGCTTGGGCAACTGGGCGAACTGCAGGTGCAGGTCGGCATCGAACACCGCCTGGCGCAGTCGCACCGGAATGCTGCGCGGCACGTAGGGCAGGTAGGGCGCCAGATCCATCGCCTGCACCTGCAGCCGCGCATCGGTGTCGCGCGCGGGTTCGAACGGGGTCGCGCTGGCAGTCGTCTGGAACTGGCTGCCGTTGAGCTCGAACGCCAGCACCGGCCGGACCTTGATCGTGCGGCGCGACTGCAGGTTGCTGACAAACGGCAACTGCAATTCGAGCTTGCGCAGCACATGCACGCGCCCGGCAGGCCGGTCGTCGAAATCCACCCGGCCATCCTTCACCTTCAGGTTGAACAGCGCAAAGCCGAGCGGGCTGGACGCTGGCTTGCCCGAGGGCGCGGCAAGGCGCGCCAGGATGTCGTCGATGTCGTACGCGCCGTCCCCCGAGTGGCGCAGCCGCAGCGCCGGCTCATCCACTTCCAGCGCCTGCACCACAGGCGCGAGTTCGAGCAGGGATTCGAGCTCGGCGTCCACGTAGATGCGCTTGATGGTCAGCTGCGGCGGACCGGCGCCGTCCTGGCTCGCGATCACCAGGTCATGCAGCGTGAGCTCCAGCGTCCACGGCCTGAAGTCGATGTCGCCGATGGTGAGCGTGCGGCCGAGCTCGGCGCTGGCGGCCTTGGCCAGTTGGGTCTTGAGCAGCGGCGGCACCGTGGCCCAGGCCAGCGCCCACAGCAGCAGCAGCGACAGCACCAGCCACAGGATGCGGCGCAGCCAGCGGTTCGCACGCAACGATTGCACCTTGGATTCAGAGCCTGTGTTCATGGCGTGCGGCAATACGTTCGACGGTGGCGACCAATATACCAAGGAGACGCCCGGCCATGGCCGCGCACTGCACACCGGATGGAAAGTTTTACCTTGCCCGACTGTGCGCAAACGAAAAAGCCCGACGGATCGAAATGGCTTCGACCCATCGGGCCCGACGGCGGGCGCAAGGCCCATGCCGTCTGCGCGGGTGCCACGCGAGGATGATGTCGCACGACACGCCAGGGGCAATGGATTGCCCCAGTGTCCGCCGGGGCCGCTTCATCAACTCCGCCTTGCGACGGGGACTGGCTACTGCCGACGAGTCGCCTGATCACTCAGACGGGCCCAGTCTAGACCGGCGACCCAAGCGAGACAAGAATAACTCCTCTAACTCTTATGGTTGACGGTGTATATCGAGCCCTCCTAGAATCCGCCCAGCCCCAGACGAGGGCAAGCTGAGACGCCGCCGACCTCCGGCCAGTCCAGCGCCTGCAGCGATAAGGGTATCGGCAGGATGCGGGACGCGTCACCCTCCATGCGAAGCGCACCGCCTGCGCCGCTGGTACCTCCGCAATACGCCGCCGCTGCTGCCGCGTTTGCCTGCGCTCCGGTTCCCTGCTGCCACGCGGGACGGGGGGTGCTCCGGGAGGCCACGGACGGACAAAGCGCGAGGAAAGGAACTGCCATGACGGCATCACGCACGATGCTCCGCGGCCTGCAGACATTCGGCTCCGACATCGCCAACGGACTGTTCGCCATCACCCACAACGGTTTTGCCCTGCTCGGCCTGGCCGTCGTATTTGCCGCCCTGACCCTGACTGCACAACCCCAGTTGCGCGAGCAGGGCGAACAGCAGTTGATGCAGTGGTTGCAGGCGCGCAAGGCGCCCGATGACACGGTTGAAACCACAGTCGCTCCCACCGACCGCGCAACCGCAGCCGACCCGAGCGAGTTGCCCCGCCAGCAGGCCAAGGTCGCATACTGGCTGAGCAAGAAATACCGCGTGGCACCCGAGCCGATCAGTGCGCTGGTGGCCGAGGCCTACCACCTCGGGCTGCAGAGCAAGCTCGATCCGACGCTAATCCTGGCCCTGATGGCGATCGAGTCGGGCTTCAACCCGTTCGCGCAAAGCCCGGTCGGCGCGCAGGGCCTGATGCAGGTGATGACGAAGGTGCACGGCGACAAGTACGAGCCCGCAGGCGGCATCCTGGCGGCGTTCGATCCCATCACCAACCTGCGTGTGGGGGTGAAGGTGCTGCTCGAATGCATCGCGCGCGCCGGATCGGTGGAAGGGGGCTTGCGCTATTACGTGGGCGCCGCCAACCTCGAAGGCGACAGCGGCTACGCACAGAAGGTCCTGGCCGAACACGCCCGCATCCGCGCCGTGGCCGCCGGCCAGTCGGCGGCAAGCGCCGCCGCGAGCCTGGCAAGCGCCACGGCCCCCGCGGTCGGCGCAGTGCAAGGCAACGACAACGTGCAGAGAATCGTCGCCTTGTTCAGGCCGTGAAGTGTCCGTTCTGCAGCCACGGCGAAACCCAGGTGGTGGAAACCCGGGTGGCGGAGGACGGCGGCTCGATCCGACGGCGCCGCCAGTGCGCCGCCTGCGACAGGCGCTTCACCACCTACGAGCGGCCTGAGGTCACCTTCCCGGCGGTGGTCAAGAAGGACGGCCGGCGCATCGAGTTCGAACGCGACAAGCTGCGCGCGTCGATGCGGCTGGCCTTGCGCAAGCGGCCGGTGAGCACCGAGAAGGTCGACGCCGCGATCGAGCGCATCG
>JBDHRZ010000141.1:0-7007 GCA_039807845.1 Rhodoferax sp. | reverse complement strand
CAAGCAATTTTAGTGACTACATTCAAAAGCACGAAAAAGGCCCAAAAGGGCCAAATTCATGAGGCGCGATAAGGACTTGCTGGCGTCCCGCCTCAGGGCACTGCGCGGAACTTCAGGCTAGTCCTCCAGCGGCTCGAGTTTGACCACGACCAGCGAAAGGTTGTCGCCCGAGCCCTGCGCGCGCTCGCGCGCCTTGTCGATCAGGAATTCGGCCGCTTCGCGCGCCGACAGCCGGTTCAGCACGCCGGCCATTTCCTGGTCGTCGAAATAGTGCCAGATGCCGTCGCTGCAGGCCAGCAGGCTGTCGCCTTCGCGCAGCCGCGGGATGAAATGGATGTCCACCGGAGGTTCGGTCTCCGTGCCCAGGCAACCCATCAGGATGTTGGACTGCGGATGGACCTTGGCCTGGTCTTCGGTGAGTTCGCCGCGCTTGACCAGCATCTGCACGTAGGAGTGGTCTGTCGTGCGTTTGAGCAGGCTGCCGTTGTGGAAATGGTAGATGCGCGAGTCCCCCGAATGCACCCAGTGGCAGTCGCCGCCTGCGTTGATCAGGAACGCCGCCAGCGTGCTGTGTGGCTCCTCTTCGGCTGCGATGGCGGTCAGCTTGATCACGACATGGGCCTCGCGCGCCACCTGCATCAACATCGCAGCGGCATCGTCGGTGGCGGGCGCGTAGCGCTCGAACAACTGGCGCGCCGTCATGATGACCTGGTCGGAAGCCTTGCGGCCCCCGCTGCGCCCGCCCATGCCATCGGCCACGATGCCCAGCACGCAACCGTTCGCACGCGGGTGGCTGAGTAGATCGACACGATCCTGCTGGTAATCGCGGTCACCCTTGTGGATGCCGGTAGCCGCGGTCAGTCGGTAACCTCTGCGCATGATGGGCGGTACAACAGCAAGGCCGATGAAAAGGGCAGGACGCCCCCCCGGGGCCCGGTCGGCCGGCAGCTTCCTGCGCACTGCGCGCATCCGGGCGATGCGCCAGATTCTAGCCATGTGCACTGCACTAGACTCGGGCCGTGGCCGTCACCTTGCCTCTACCCGAACACCGGCCGATCGAACCGACGATGGTGCCAACGGGTCTGTGCGATCGGGTCGACCAGGTATTTGCGCCCGATGGGGTGCTGGCGCGTACGGTGCAGGCGTTTCATACGCGCGCCGGGCAGATCGAACTGGCGCAGGCGATCGCACAGACGATCGAGCGCGGCTCGGTGCTGGTGGCGGAGGCCGGCACTGGCGTCGGCAAGACCTTTGCCTACCTGGTCCCGGCGCTGCTCAGCGGCAACCGCGTGCTGCTCTCCACCGCGACCAAGACCCTGCAGGACCAGCTGTTTGGCCGTGACCTGCCGGCGCTGGTACAGGCGCTCGCGCTGCCGGTGCGCATCGCCTTGCTCAAGGGGCGCGCGAACTACCTGTGCCTGCACCGCCTGCAGCAGGCGCGCCAGGACCCGGCCATGACCGATCGTGCGCTGGCGCGTACCCTGGCGCGGGTGGAACGCTGGGCGCAGGCCACGCGCAGCGGCGACCTGGCCGAACTGCCCGGACTCGACGAGCGTTCGCCGTTGTTGCCGTTCGTCACGTCCACGCGCGACAATTGCCTGGGTGCGCAGTGTCCGCAGTTTCGCGCCTGTCACGTGAACCAGGCGCGGCGTGAGGCATTGGCGGCCGACGTCGTCGTCATCAACCACCATCTGTTCTTCGCCGATCTCGCGGTGCGCGAAACCGGCATGGCGGAATTGCTGCCCAGTGTGCAGACGGTAGTGTTCGACGAAGCGCATCAGCTCAACGAAACCGGCCTGCAGTTCCTCGGCCAGCAACTCTCGAGCGGCCAGCTGATCGATTGCGCGCGTGACCTGCTGGCGGTGGGGCTGGCACAGGCACGTGGGCTGGCCGAGTGGCAGCAACTCGCCGGCCGGCTGGATCGTTCTGCGCGCGATCTGCGCCTGCTGGTCGGGCGCATGCCCGCGGGCAGCCGGATACGCTGGGTGGACGCGGCGCCGGCCGATCTCGGCAGCGACGCCTGGCGCGACGCCTTGCTCGCGCTGCGCGAGGCCTGCACGCAGGCGCGTGAAGCCATGGCGCCGGTGCTGCCGACGAGTCCGGATTTCGAGCGGCTGTCCGAACGGCTGGAAGCGCTCGGCCGGCAGGCCGACGTGTTCCTGCAGCCGCGCGACCCGGCCAGCGTGCGTTGGCTGGAGGCCGGCTCCCAGCTGCGCCTGGTTGAGTCGCCGCTGGACATCGCGCAAGCTGTCCAGCACAGACTGCTGCGTGTGGACAGTGCCGAGCCGAGCCGGCGCAGCTGGATCTTCACCTCCGCCACCCTGGGTGACGATCCGCAATTGCGCTGGTTCACCGAGCCTTGTGGCCTCGGGGATGCACGCATCGTGCGGGTGCAGAGCCCGTTCGACTACCCGCGCCAGGCGGCGGTCTTCGTGCCGCGTGAGATCGTCCGGCCGGCCGACCCGGCGCACAGTGCGCAGGTGGCGGGGCTGGTCGCACGCCTCGCCGCTGCGCTCGGGGGCCGGACCCTGGTGCTTACGACTACTTTGCGCGCGCTGCGGGCGGTCGGCGAGGATTTGCAGCGGCGCTTCGACGGCTCGACTGCGCTTCAGGTGCTGGTGCAGGGGCAGGGACCCAGGCGCGAACTGATCGAGCGGCTGCGCAACGCCAGCGGCGACGGTGGTCCGGGCTGCATCCTGGTCGCCTCGGCGTCGTTCTGGGAGGGCATCGACGTGCCGGGGGACGCGCTGCAACTGGTCGTGATCGACAAGCTGCCGTTTCCGCCGCCCAGCGACCCGCTGGTCGAAGCCCGGTCGGCGCGGCTGCAGTCCCAGGCGCGAAATCCGTTCAACGACTACTTCGTCGCGGAAGCCGCGGTGGCACTCAAGCAGGGTGCTGGTCGCCTGGTGCGGCGCGAAACCGACCGCGGAGTGCTGGTGGTGTGCGACACCCGGCTGGTCAGCATGGGTTATGGTCGACGCCTGCTGGCGGCATTGCCGCCGATGCGACGGATCGAGGACGAGGTGCAGTTGCTCGAACTGCTGCAGGAACTCAAAGGCTGAAAGGCTCTCGACCTCTCGGAGCCAGTACGTCCGATGAGCACAGGCTCTGGGCCTGCGATCACGGGAGTCAGGCGTGACCCCCAGGAGCTCCGGCGCTCACCAGAACTTCCACCAAGGCTGGTCCTCACGCTGAAAGCCACGCGTGAGGAACTTGCTGTTCGGGTAGTTCGCGAGCAGGATGCGTTGGGAGTCGGCGTGCAACTGCTCCATGCCGAGTGCCTCGTACGACTTGACCATGATGTACAGGGCTTCTTCCAGCGCTGGCACGTCCCGGTAGTCGGCCAGCGCCGCCTGCGCCCGGTTGATCGCCGCCAGGTAGGCGCCACGCTGGTAGTAGTAGCGCGCCACGTGCACTTCGTACTGCGCCAGCGAATTCACGATGTAGGTCATGCGCTGGCGGGCATCGAGCGCATATTTCGATTCCGGGAATCGCGTGACCAGTTCCTTGAACGACTCGAATGATTCCTTGGCCGCCTTCTGGTCGCGCTCGGACAGGTCCTGGCGGGTCAGGAAGGAGAGCATGCCCAGGTCGTCGTTGAAGTTGACCACGCCCTTCAGGTACAGGGCGTAGTCGAGCGCCGGGCTGGCCGGATGCAGGCGCATGAAGCGGTCCAGCGTCGCCAGCGCCTGGGCCGGTTCCGCCGCGCGGTAGTGCGCATACGCCTTGTCGAGCTGCGCCTGCTGCGCCAGCGGCGTGCCGGCGGCGCGCCCTTCGAGTTTTTCCAGCAGTACGGTGGCCTTCTCGTACGAGCCGGCCTTCATCTCGTCCTTGGCTTCGGCGTACAGGCGGTTCGGGCTCCAGTTCGCGGTCTTGTCGTCGACGCTGGTCGATGCGCAGCCCGCCAGCACGAATGCGGCTGTGCCCGCCAGTACGATGCGGACCATCGATAATTTGACTCGCAGCATGGGGGCAACCTTGGTAACGGACAGCGGCGCGATTATATCGACGGCCCCCCCGGAGGCCGACCTGGAAGACCCGGCCGACGCCGGGCCGCAGCATGAGCTGCGTTGCTGGCCGGTGGCGGTCGAACATCACCGCGAGCGCCTGGACAAGGTGTTGTCCGCCAGCATCGAGGGCTTCTCGCGCAACTACCTGCGCCAGCTGGTGGAGCAGGGCGCGGTCCGGCGCAACGGGCAGCCACTGGTGAAACCCGCTGCGCGCGTGCAGGCCGGCGACCTGCTGCAAGTCGAGTTGCAGCCCACGCCGCAGAGCCGTGCGTTCCTGCCGCAGGCCATGGCGCTGGAACTGGCATATTGCGACGACGATCTGCTGGTCGTGCACAAGCCGGCCGGGCTGGTGGTCCATCCGGCACCCGGAAACTGGAGCGGCACCTTGCTCAATGGCCTGCTGGCCTGGGACGCGCGCCAGGGCGACCTTCCGCGTGCGGGTATCGTGCACCGGCTGGACAAGGACACCAGCGGGCTGATGCTGGTGGCGCGCTCGCGCCCATGCATGGATGCATTGATCGGCATGATCGCGCGCCGCGAGGTGCAGCGACAGTACCTGGCGATCGCACACCAGCCATGGGTTGGTGCGTCCACGCGCGAGGTGACCACACCGATCGGACGCGATCCCTCGAACCGGTTGCGTATGGCCGCGCTGGCGGGCCGCAACAGCGGCACGAAGGAGGCGCACACCAGTATCGAGTTGCTTGCCAACGGTGTGCAGGGCTGCCTGCTGCAGTGCCGTCTGCACACCGGACGCACGCACCAGATCCGGGTGCACCTGGCATCGATCGGCCATCCCTTGCTCGGGGACATCACCTACGGGGCGAGCGCCGGATCGGCGATCGGACGCCAGGCACTGCATGCCTGCCGGCTGGCGCTGGTCCATCCGATGCGTGGCACGCTGCTGGATCTGCATGCCCCGTTGCCGGCGGACATGCGCGCGGCGCTGGCACTGTGGGGGCTGCGCTACAATCGCGCGCGGCAGAGCGCCAGCCACGCAGGTGCGTGAGGTCCGGCCCTCTGCCCATCGCAGACGTTCGTTCTGCCCGCCGCGTCCACTTTTTGACTGGCAGCGATGCGCACCCCGTGGGTGCCATTTCCGCAACCCCGCGAGACCATGAACACCGCTCAGGCGAAGCGCGTACTGGAGACCGCCCTGTTCTGTTCGCAGCAACCATTGCAGTTGCGGGATGCGCGTGCCCTGTTCGACGACATGGTCGGCGTGGACACGATCAGGCAACTGCTGTCCGACCTGCAGCAGGACTGGGCGCAGCGCGGCGTCGAACTGGTGCAGGTCGCCTCCGGCTGGCGTTTCCAGAGTCGACCCGAGATGCGTCCGTTCCTGGACCGGCTGCATCCGGAGAAGCCGCCACGCTACACGCGCGCCACGCTGGAGACGCTGGCGATCATCGCCTACCGCCAGCCGGTGACGCGCGGCGACATGGAAGACATCCGCGGCGTGGCCATCAACGCGACGATCATCAAGCAACTCGAAGACCGCAACTGGATCGAGGTGATCGGCCACCGCGAAGCGCCTGGGCGGCCAGCGCTGTTCGCGACCACGCGTCAATTTCTCGACGACCTGGGACTGGCTTCGCTGGACCAGCTTCCGCTGTTGGAGCAGCACGCCGCCGCGGATGACATGTTCGAGGCGCTGGCGCAGGACGCGTACGAGGCGGCGCCGGCGGATGCGCAATCCGCGGCGACTGCCGATTCCCTTTCGCCTGACCCCACGCAAGCGCCTGCCTTCACGCAATCGCCCGACCTCGCGCAATCGCCTGGGCCGCTGGCGGCGCTGCCAGCCGAGGCGCAGGAACCGCAGTCCCAGGCGGACACGGCTACGGTGACCGACACGACGATCCGCGACGGCTCCGAGGCCGGTCTACGCACCCCAACGGTGGAATCTGAACCATGAACGCATCCGAGCAGGACGAATCGCCCATCGAGCCGATGGCCGTTCCAGACGTCGTGGCGCCAGCGCCGCCCGCACGTCGTGGGCGCCACGCCGCCGCGGCCCCCGAGGCGCCGGGCGAGGCGGACGGATCAACGGCGGGTATTGCGCCGCCGCTCCCGCAGCCTGCGCTGCCGGACGATGCCGAGGTCGCACCGCAGGGCATCCGGCCAGGCCGTGGCGAACCAGGCATGATCGGTTTCGCCGACGTGGTCTCGGGCCGCTTCGATGCGGAACAGGCCGATGAAGGCATTGCCCCGCCCAGGCGGGTGCTCGCCCCGATGGCCGAGACGCCCAAGCTGCACAAGGTGCTCGCGCAGTCGGGCATGGGCTCCCGGCTGGAGATGGAGCAGCTGATCATGGAGGGACGCATCACCGTCAACAACGAGCCCGCCCACATCGGTCAACGCATCCAGTATGGCGACCACGTGAAGGTCAATGGCAAGCCGATCCGGCTTCGGCTCGAGGCGCCGCCGGCGCGCGTGGTTGCCTACCACAAGCCTGTGGGCGAGGTCGTCACCCACGACGATCCGCAGCACCGGCCGACCGTGTTTCGCCGCCTGCCACGGCTGCAGCACGGCAAGTGGCAGTCGGTGGGCCGACTCGACATCAACACGGAAGGCCTGCTGCTGTTCACGAACTCCGGCGAATTGGCCAACAACCTGATGCATCCGCGTTTCGGTCTGGAGCGCGAGTATGCGGTGCGCGTGCTGGGCGCACTGAGTGACGAGGAGCGCCAGCGCCTGCTCGATGGCGTGCGCCTGGACGACGGAATGGCGCAGTTCGGGTCGATCGAAGACGGCGGCGGCGATGGCGCCAATTGCTGGTACCGGGTGACCATCTCGGAGGGACGCAACCGGGAGGTGCGGCGCATGTTCGAGGCCGTCGGCCACGCCGTCAGCCGGCTGATCCGCATCCGCTATGGGGCGATGCTGCTGCCGCGCGGTCTGCGCCGTGGTGTCTGGATGGAACTCGACGATAGCGATATCCAGTCGCTGCGACTCATGGCCTCGCCTGGCGCCGGCATTGCCGCGCAACCACCTGAC
>JBDHRZ010000140.1:0-7041 GCA_039807845.1 Rhodoferax sp. | reverse complement strand
CTGCCGCTGGCGACCACCCTGCCCCTGTTGCTCGGCTGGGCGGTCGCCGGTTCGGTGGTGATCGAGACCGTGTTTTCCTGGCCAGGCCTCGGGCTTCTGATGGTCAGCGCGGTCGAGCGCAACGACTATCCGGTCGTGCAGGCCTGCTTCCTGCTCAGCGCATTCCTGACCGTGATGGGCACCTTCGTGGCGGACCTGTTGTACGGCCTGCTCGACCCCCGCATCGTGTACGAGTGATATGCGCGCCCTGTGCTCCGGTCTGCGTCAGTTCCTGCGTGCCGTCGCCGCCACGCCGGTGGGCCGCATCGCGCTGGCGATCTGCGTCGCCTGCGTGCTGCTCGCGCTGTTCGCGCCCTGGCTCGCGCCGTTCGATCCGGCGCAGAAGCACTACGACGGCGCCGGCAAGCTGATGCGCATCGCCGCCCCGAGCCTGCAGCACTGGCTCGGTACCACCTCGCTCGGGCGCGACGTGTTCAGTCAGATGATCTGGGGCGTGCGCCCGGCGATGCTGGTCGGGTTGGTGGTGGCGTTCGGCTCGGCGTTGATCGGTGCCAACGTCGGCTTGCTGGCGGGCTATTTCGGCGGCCGGTTCGACAACCTGCTGATGCGTTTCACCGACATCGTCATGGGCGTGCCGTTCCTGCCGTTCGTGATCGTCATGCTGTCGGTGTTCGGCAAGGGTCTGGGCAGCCTGACGCTGGCGATGACGCTGATCATGTGGCGTGCCAGTGCACGCATCGTGCGCGCGCAGGTGCTCTCGCTCAAGCAGATGCCGTTCGTCGCCGCCGCGCGCATCACCGGCGCCTCCGACCTGGCCATCCTGTATCGCGAGATCGCGCCCAACATCGTTCCGCTGGCAATGGTGAACATGGCGTTCGCGCTCGCCTGGGCGATCACGACCGAGGCGAGCATCGGCTTCCTCGGCTTCGGCGATCCGAACGTGATCAGCTGGGGTTCGATCATCTACGACGCGTTCGCCTCGCAGGCCATGTACCGCGCGCCCTGGTGGGTCGCGCCGCCGGGCATTGCGATCATGGTGCTGGTATCCGCGGTCTATCTGGTCGGGCGCGAGTATGAGCGGATCGTCAATCCGCGCCTGGCGGGACCTTGACATGACGCAGCATCTGTTGCGGCTCGACCGCGTCGACGTCGACTTCCAGACCGCGCACGGGCTCGCGCGCGCGGTGCGCGGCGTGAGCCTTGCGCTGGCCGAGGACACCGTGCTGGGCCTGGTCGGCGAATCCGGTTGCGGCAAGTCGACGCTGCTCAAGGCCATCATCCGGGTCATGGCGCCCAACGCGCGCATCGGCGGCGGGCGCATCCTGTTCCGCGGCCATGACCTTGTCACGGCCACGGATGGCACGCTGCAGTCGCTGCGCTGGCGCCACGTCGCCATGGTCACGCAAAGCGCGATGAACGCGCTCAATCCGGTGCAGCGCATCGGGGCGCAGATCGCGGAGGCGATCCGCACCCATGAGCGGCTGCCGGGCGCGCAGGTCTGGGCGCGCGTGCGCGACATGCTGTCGCTGGTTGGCGTCGATCCGCAGCGCCTGCGCGACTATCCGCACCAGTTCTCCGGCGGCATGCGCCAGCGCGCGCTGATCGCGATGGCGCTCGCGCTCGGCCCGGAACTGGTGCTCGCGGACGAACCGACGACCTCGCTGGACGTGATCGTGCAGGACGAAATCTTCCGTGCACTGCGCCGGCTGCAGCACGAGCGGCACTTCTCCATGATCCTGGTGACGCACGACATCGCGCTGGTGCAGCGCCATTGCTCGCAGGTGGCGGTGATGTATGCCGGCCAGATCGTCGAGCAGGGTCCGGTCGATGCGGTACTGCGCCAGGGCCGCCACCCCTACACCATGGGGTTGTGCAACGCGGTGGCCCGGCTCGACAGCCGTGCCGAGCCGATCGCGATTCCCGGCCAGCCGCCGGACCCGTTGCTGCCGGTCACGGGTTGCGCGTTTGCGCCACGCTGCCCGTTCGCCCTGCCGCGCTGCCGCACCGAAGCGCCGCCCCTGGTGGGCGCCGGGCCGGACCGGCTCGTGGCCTGCCACCGCGCCGACGCGCACGCCGAACTCGAAATCCTCGCGCGCGAGCCCGCCACCTGGGACCGCCTGCTCGCTTCTTCTGCATCCGACTGAACCCCTGGGAGTGCTTCCATGCCGTATTTCGCCTATGCCAACCTGCTCGACATCGACCGCATGCGTGCCACCGCGCCGAGCGCCCGACCGCTGGGCGTGATGACCCTGCCCGGCTACCGGCTCGGCTTCGCCTACTGCAAGGGCCGCGACATGGGTGGCGCCACCCTGGTTGCGGACCGGGATGCCGTGCTGTACGGCGTCAACTACGAGATGAACGCCGCCGATGCAGCCGCACTGGACGCGTCCGCGTTGACCGAGTTGGACAAGTGGCGGCGCATGACGGTGACGGTGTTCGACGCTGCCGGCCAGCCGCACGAGACCACCACCTACTTCATCCCCGATGCCGCGCCGGGCCACTTCGCGCCGCCGCTGGAGCATTACGTGCTGCCGATGCGCAAGGGCATGCGGGAATTTGCGTTCCCGCCGGAGTACCAGGCACGCGTCGAGGTGGTGCTGGGCGGCGCTGCCTGAGCCCGGCCCGTGGCGCGCTCTTCGCTGCTGGAAGGAACGATATCCATGACCACCGATCTGCATCATTTGTTCGACTCGCTCGGCATCCGTGGGCAACTGCGCGACGGCGCGGCGCTGGCGGTGCATTCCCCGATCGACGGCGCGCGCATCGCGTCGGTCGACTGCGCCGATGCGGCTGCGATGCGTGCCGCCGTCGGGCGCGCGCAGGAGGCGTTCGCCCTTTGGCGCGTGGTGCCGGCGCCGCGGCGGGGCGAACTGGTGCGCCTGTTTGCCGAGGAACTGCGCGCCCACAAGCAGGCGCTCGGCGCCCTGGTCACGCTGGAAGTGGGCAAGGTCTCCAGCGAAGGCGAAGGCGAAGTGCAGGAGATGATCGACATCTGCGACTTCGCGGTCGGGCTGTCGCGCCAGTTGTACGGCCTGACCATCGCGTCCGAACGTCCCGGGCACCGGATGATGGAGCAGTGGCATCCGCTGGGCGTCGTGGGCATCATTTCGGCGTTCAATTTCCCGGTCGCGGTCTGGTCCTGGAACGCGGCGCTGGCGCTGGTGTGCGGCAACAGCATCGTCTGGAAGCCGTCCGAGAAGGCGCCGCTCACCGCGCTGGCCGCGCAGGCGCTGCTGCGGCGCGCCATGGCGCGCTTCGGCGCCGATGCGCCGGCGGACCTGTCGCAATTGCTGATCGGCGCGGCGGACGTCGGCCAGGCGCTGGTCGAGGACGGCCGCGTGGCGCTGGTCTCGGCGACCGGCAGCACGCGCATGGGCCGGGCCGTGGGCAGCGCGGTGGCGCGTCGCATGGGACGCAGCCTGCTCGAACTCGGCGGCAACAACGCGGTCATCGTGGCGCCCTCGGCCGATCTCGAACTGGCACTGCGCGGCGTGGTGTTCGGAGCCTACGGCACCGCCGGCCAGCGCTGCACGACGACGCGCCGGGTGCTGGTGCACGCCTCGATCCACGACGCCTTCGTCGAGCGGCTGGAGCGCGCGCGCGCACGGCTGCCGATCGGCGACCCGCGCAGCCCCGGCGTGCTGGTCGGCCCGCTGATCGACCGCGCGGCGTTCGAGCAGATGCAGCAGGCACTGCAGCAGGCGCGGGCCGATGGTGGCCAGGTGAGCGGAGGCGAGCGGGTGCTGGAAGACCGCTTCCCGCAGGCCTGGTACGCGCAGCCGGCGCTGGTGCGCATGCCGTCGCAGACAGCGCTGGTGTGTCGCGAGACCTTCGCGCCGATCCTGTACGTGCTGCGCTACCGCACGCTCGACGAGGCGCTGGCGCTGCACAACGAGGTGCCGCAGGGGCTGTCGTCGGCCATCTTCACCAATGACCTGCGCGAGGCCGAGCGCTTCCTCGGCGCCGCGGGGTCCGATTGCGGCATCGCGAACGTGAACATCGGCACTTCCGGCGCCGAGATCGGCGGCGCCTTCGGTGGCGAGAAGGAGACCGGCGGCGGGCGCGAGTCGGGCTCGGATGCCTGGCGCAACTACATGCGCCGCGCCACCAACACCATCAACCACTCGACCGCGCTGCCGCTGGCGCAGGGCGTGCGCTTCGATTTCTGAGCCTTGCGGGTCTCGTTCGCGGCGGTAGGTGTACCGAGCGAACGCGACGATTCACGAAGTGATTTGCTGCGAGGTGGCGCGCCGTCACAACCACCCGGCGCGGCGAAAGCGCCAGAACAGGATGCCGGCCGAGGTGCCGATGGCGCCCAGGGCCATCGGGTAGCCCCAGGCCCACTCGAGTTCTGGCATGTCCTTGAAGTTCATGCCCCAGATGCCGGCCAGCGCGGTCGAGACGGCGAAGATCGCCGCCCAGGCCGCCAGGCGTTTGGTGATCTCGGACTCCTCGATGGTCACCATCGACAGGTTGACCTGGGTCGCGGTGCCGATGGTGTCGCGGATGACGTCGATCGCGGTGTTGATGCGTGCCAGATGGTCGTGCACGTCGCGAAAGTACTCCTGGCTGTTCGCGCACGCGGCCGGTACGCGCCCGCCGTGCAGCTTGCCGGCCACCTCCAGCAGCGGGGCCGCGGCGTGGCGCAACACCGTGGCACGGCGCTTGAGCAGGTACTGGCGCTGGATGTTCGAGCGTGCCGCGCCGCGCTCGAAGATCTGGCTCTCGATCTCCTCGAGTTCGGTCTCCAGTTCGTCGAGCAGCGGAAAATAGCGGTCGACCACCGCGTCCATCAGGGCGTAGAGCACGAAGCCGGACCCCTGGCGCAGGTGCTCGGGCTCGCGCTCGCAGCGTTCGCGCACGTCCACGAAACCGTGCGTGCTGTTGTTGCGCACCGAGAGCACGAAATTCTGGCCGATGAAGACCGCGATCTCGCCGTTTTCCAGTTCGCCGTCGCGCCACTCGGGCAGTTTCATCACCATGAACAGGGTGTCGCCGTACTCTTCGAGCTTGGGCCGCTGGTGGCCGTTGCGGGCGTCCTCGATGGCCAGGTCGTGCAGGCCGAACTCGAGTTGCATCTGGCGCAGTTCCTCGTCGGTCGGGTCGCGCAGCGCGACCCAGACGAAACACCCCGGCTTGTGCACCCAGCGGTCGATCTCCTCGACGGCGATATCCGCCTGCTTCCTGCCGTCCTGGTAGACAACGCAATTGATCAGCATGCCCGGTGCTCCTGGTTGCGGGCGGATTTTCCCATGGGAGTCCCCGGTGCCGGGCGTCGTCCGCGCGGCAGTGGTGCGCCGGGGTCGTCGACCGTCTGCCGGTAGCGTGGCGCGGGCGGTCCCGGCTTGGAATCGGTCCGCCCGTGCCCGTCAACGCCCCGTCGGCTGCAGCCCTACCACGACGGTGCGTGCGCGAACGCGCGAGAACACGCCCGCGGGCACGTCGACCGGGATCGACTTCACCTGGCGCAAGCTGCGCGAGTCGAATACCGCCAGTTGTCCGCCCGAGGCGCCCATGCTGCGGTCGCCGCGGTAGCGCGCGCTCACGTAAAAGAAGTCGCCGCGCGCCGTGTACTCCGGGAAGTGCGAGTGACCGAGCGTGCCCGCGATCTCGAGCGTGCGCACCACCTCCAGCGTGTCCTTGTCGATGAATTGCACCTGGTTGGCCTTGGGCCCGGTGCCGACGATGTCGACGATCACGTATGGTGCCAGCGGGTGCGCGGCTGGCGACTCTGTCGGGCCGGCCACGGGTATGCGCTTGATGACTTCGAAGGTTTCCATGTCGAAGACGGTCGCTTCGAACGAAGGACAGTTGGCTTCGCCGATGTTGGTGCCGATCCCCAGCAACCGGCCATTCGAACGGAACACCGCGCCCGAGCCCAGATGCGGCTTGCAGCCGGCCGGGATCTTGCGCACGATGCTCGCCTTGGCGAGGTCGATGACGGTGTCGACGTGGTCGTCGTACGAGGCCACCACCAGATGCCTGCCATCGGGCGAGAGGAAGGCATCGTGCAGGTGGCGGCCCACGTCCTTGATCGTGGTGATGGGCATGCCGGGCCGGTCGAGGTCGACGATCCAGACCTGGCCGGCCTGTTCGAGCGCAACCACGAACCAGTTGGCGTACGGGGTCGCAGTGATCATGCCGGCGTCGGCCTCCACCATCCGCCCGTCCGGGTCCACCCCGGCCAGTTCGATCAGGTGCAGCGGTTCGAGTGTGGCGGCATCCATGATCATCATCGTGTGCGGCACGTAGGAGCCGGCGGCCACGAATCGTCCGTCGCGCGACACCGCCAGCGACGTGCCGTTGAGTCCGGCACGCACCTTGCGCACCGCGCGCATCGTGTACAGGTCGATCTTGTGCACCCAGCCGAGGTCGTCGCGCACGTAGGCCCAGCGCGCGTCCGTCGGGTGGAAGTCCATCAGGTGGGGGGCCGCACCGGTGGGCACCGCGCCGACCTGGCGGTGCGTGCGGCCATCGAAGAACAGGACCTTGGCCTCAGGCCCGGCCGCACGGCGGCCGCGCGACATCACTGCCATCAGGTCGTCGATGTCGTCGATGCGATAACGTGGCGCGCGCACCGCCACTTTTTCGTCGCGCACCAGTACCTGCAGCGAGCGGCGCGCATCGTCCAGCCTCCAGCCTGGCGTGCTCTTGGGCTGGGTGGCAATCAGTTCGGCCAGCAGTGCCCGGTCCTGTGCCGTGATGCCCGTGCGCCAGCTCGGGTGCTGCGGCATCAGCGTGGGCGGCTTGCCGCCCACAATCGTCGAGTCGATCTGGGCGCGCGTCATCGTGGTTTCGTCGCGGTTGAGTGCCGGCGCGATGTAGCCGCCACGATCGGAACCGTGACACACCGCACAGTGCTGCGCATACACGCGTTCGGCACGCTGCTGGTCGAATGCCCGGCCAGCCAGGGGCGCGGCTGTGAGCACGAACAGTGCAACGAAGGTGCCCAGCTTCATCTCCATCCTCCCGTGCGATGCCTGCCGGTACCTCCCCCATTCGGTGATGGTGCCGAGCGCGCGTGTCGAAACATCGACCATT
>JBDHRZ010000139.1:0-7056 GCA_039807845.1 Rhodoferax sp. | reverse complement strand
GACCGAAAGCGCGAACCGCTTCGCCGGCTCGATCACCACCACCGTGGTGGACGTGCTGCCCAACGGTCACCTGGTGGTGACCGGCGAAAAGCAGATCGGCCTGAACCAGAACGTCGACGTGCTGCGCTTCTCGGGCACGGTGGACCCGCGCGCGATCCAGCCCGGCGGCCTGGTCAGCTCGACCCAGGTGGCGAATGCGCGCATCGAGTCGCGCGGGCGCGGCGCAACGAACGAGGCCCAGACGGTGGGCTGGCTGGCGCGCTTCTTCATGAGCTTCCTGCCGTTCTGAAGGAAGAGCCATGCGCGCTGCCACCGACCCGATTGCACGCTGGCGCACGCTGCTGGCGGCGGCGCTGGCCGGCTTCTGCCTGCTGCTCGGCACGCCGGCAGCGGCGGCCGTGCGCATCAAGGAAGTGGCCGCGATCCAGGGCGTGCGCAGCAACCAGCTCACCGGCTTCGGGCTGGTGGTCGGGCTCGACGGCACCGGCGACCAGACCACGCAGATGCCCTACACCTCGCAGGGCCTGAGCAACTACCTGCAGCAACTGGGCATCACGCTGCCGGCCGCGGCCGCCTCGCAGCTCCAACTGAAGAACGTCGCCGCGGTGCTGGTGACGGCACAGCTGCCGGCGTTCGCACGCCCGGGGCAGGAGCTCGACGTCATCGTCTCCTCGCTGGGCAACGCCAAGTCACTCAAAGGCGGCACGCTGATCAGCACGCCGCTGCGCGGCGTGGACGGCGAGATCTATGCGCTGGCGCAGGGCAACCTGGTAATAGGCGGTGCCGGGGCGTCGGCCGGCGGCAGCAAGGTGCAGATCAACCACCTCAGCGCGGGTCGCATCCCCGGCGGTGGCCAGGTCGAGCGCAGCGTGCCGACGCCGCTGCTCGAGGGCGACACGGTGTCGCTCGGACTGGCCGCATCCGACTTCCAGACCGCACAGCGCGTGGCGCAGGCGGTGAACCGGCGCTTCGGCCAGGGCTTTGCCCGCGCACTGGACGCACGCACGGTCGAGGTCCGCGCACCGGTGGATCCGAACGCCCGGGTGAGCTTCATCGCCGAGATGGAGGAACTGCCGCTGGACGCCACGGTGCCGGCGGCCAAGGTGGTGATCAATGCGCGCACCGGTTCGATCGTGCTCAACCAGGCGGTGACGCTGGGCCCGTGCGCGATCGCGCACGGGAACCTGGCGATCACCATCAGCAGCACGCCGGTGGTGAGCCAGCCCAACCCGCTGGCGCAGGGCCAGACCGTGGTGGCGCAGCAATCGAACATCAAGATCACGCAGGAACCCGGCATCCTGATGCAGATTCCGGCCTCGCCCCAACTCGCCGACGTGGTGCGCGCGCTCAACGTGCTCGGCGCCACCCCGCAGGACCTGCTGGCGATCCTGCAGGCGATCAAGGCGGCTGGCGCGCTGAACGCGGAACTAGAGGTGATCTAGCATGAAACACACCCCACGCTTCCCCGCTGCGCGTGGTCCGCTGCCCCCCGAGGGGGCGCGTCAGCGGCTTCGGGCGGCCGGGCGCCACTGACATGACACCGGCCAGCATGACACCCACCGGGCTCGAGCGCACGCGCGGCGGCCTGGCCGCCGACGCACGCTCACTGGACGCGCTCAAGCTGCGCGCCGGGCAGGACAGCGCCGGCGCGTTGAAGGAAGCCGCAAGGCAGTTCGAGTCCCTGTTCATGCGCGAACTGGTCAAGAGCATGCGCGAGGCGACGATGAAGTCCGGGCTGCTGGACAGCCCGGGGGGCGACCTGAGCGCGGACCTGCTGGACCAGCAACTGGCGGTGCAGATGTCGGGCCTGCCAGGCGGCCTGTCGGAGCAGATCGCGCGCCAGCTCTCCCAACGCATCGGCGCGGCCGCGCCACTGGTCACCCCGCTCGCGCCGGGCACGCCCGCCACGCAGCCGGCCGCACCCGCCGGCATGTCCTGGCTGGCGCCGGACGCAAACCAGGGTGCCTTCGTGCAGCGCCACGCGGCGGCCGCGGAGGCGGCCGCGCGCGACAGCGGCATCCCGGCCGCGTTCATGCTCGGCCAGGCCGGGCACGAAACCGGCTGGGGGCGCAGCGAGATCCGGCTCGCGGACGGGTCGCCGTCGTTCAACCTGTTCGGCATCAAGGCCAGTGCCGGCTGGAGCGGCAAGGTGGCCGAAGTCACGACCACCGAATACGTGAACGGCGTCGCACAGAAGGTGCAGGCCCGGTTCCGCGCCTACGATTCGTACGAGGAGTCGCTACGCGACTACGCCCGCCTGATCACGCAGAATCCGCGCTACGCACAGCTCAGCGCCCGAACCGATTCGGTGCAGGGCTGGGCCGCCGGACTGCAGCGCGCCGGCTACGCGACCGATCCAGACTACGCCAGCAAGCTCAGCCGCGCCATCAACACCACGCTGCAACTGCAGCGCGCCAAGGCATGATCCTCACGCGCCCAGATGCCTCGGAACGATTTCCCGCCGGGCCGCCCCAAGGGAAATCAGCCCCCGCGGGGGGCAGCGAGCCACTTGCGGCCACGGCACCCGCCGTGCCCGGGGCAGTGGGCGAGCGTGGGGGCGAGCACTGATCATGCCGAGCCTGCAGAACATCGGCACCGGCGCGCTGCTGAGCAACCAGCAGGTGCTGCGCACGGTCGGCAACAACATCGCCAACGTCAACACGCCGGGCTATTCGCGCCAGCAGGTCAAGCTCGAAGCGCTCGACAGCCAGTACCAGGGCAAGGGCTATTACGGCAGCGGCGTGGACGCGGTGACGGTGCTGCGCCAGCACAGCGAGATGCTCACGCGCCAGGTCGCGCTCACCGGCTCGGTCGCAGCGGCCGACCAGAGCCGGCTGGACCAGCTGAAGAAGCTCGAGACGCTGTTTCCGGGCGGTGCATCCGGCCTGGGCGCCGCCATGGGCAGCATGCTCAACGCCTTCTCGGACGTGGCCAATGCGCCAACCGACCTCACCGCGCGCACCGTGGTGCTGGCACGCACCGATGAACTCGCCGCTCGCTTTCGCTCCGTGCAGGCCAACATGGACCAGTTGCACGACAGCCTGGGCCAGGAACTCGCAGCCGAAGTCCGTACCGTCAACGGCCTGGCCACGCGGATCGCCGACGTCAACCGCGAGATCAGCCTGCGCCAGGGCAACGGTCACACGCCCAACGACCTGCTGGACCGGCGCGACCAGCTGATCCGCGAGCTCAACACGCACGTGCAGACCAGCAGCATCGCCGCCGAGGACGGCAGCGTGAGCGTGTTCGTCGCGGCCAGCCAGCCGCTCGTGCTGGGCAACAGCGCCGCCCAGGTGGTGCTGCAGGGCGACGACTTCGCCGACCCGACCAAGGCCAGACTCGCGATGCAGCGCGGCGGCAGCACGGTGGTGATGGACGAAGCCGCGCTCGGCGGCGGCAGCCTGGCCGGTCTGCTGCGCTTCCAGAACATCGACCTGGCCGACGCAGGCAACCTGCTCGGACGCCTCGCGCTGGGGCTGGGCACGGTGGTGAACCAGCAGCACCGCCTGGGGTTGGACCTCTCGGGCAACCCGGCGGGCGATCTGCTCACGCTCGGGCCGGTCCCGGACGGCCTGCCGGCGCTGACCAACACCGGCAGCGCCAGCGTGCAGGTGGCGGTGCAGACCACGCCCGCCAGCGGTGCCCCGGCGCTGGAGGCTTCCGACTACGAACTGGTGTTCACCGGCGCGAGCGCCGGCTCGATCCGGCGCGTGCGCGACGGCCAGGTCACGGCCTTCAGCGCGCTGCCGGTGCACGTGGACGGACTCGAACTGCAGGTGAACGGCAGCGCCAACGCGGGCGACCGCTTCATGATCACACCCTACCGGCAGGTGACGCGCACCATGGACGTGGCGTTCGCCGCGCCGCGCGCGCTGGCAGTCGCAAGCCCGGTGGTGGCGGTGGCGGGTGTCGCGAACCAGGGTTCGCTCACGATGCAGCAGCTGCAGCCGCGCCAGGCCGATCCCAACATGACGCAGCCCGTCACGCTGACCTTCACCGGCGCGGGCAGCTTCAACGTGAGCGGCACCGGCACCGGCAACCCGAGCGGTGTCGCCTACGTGCCCGGCCAGCCGATCAGCTACAACGGCTGGTCGCTCACGCTCAAGGGCACGCCGCAGGCGGGCGACCAGTACACGGTGCAGGCGAACGCGCATCCGGCGATCGACGCCGGCAATGCGCACGCGATGCTGGCGATCCGCGACCAGGCCCTGTTCGACGGTGCCGCCAGCACCGACGGCTACGCCGCGCTGATGTCCGACATCGGTGTGCGCGTGCAGAGCGCTGGCTTCAGCAGCGCCGTCTCGCGCGCGATCGCCGACACCGCACAGACCGACCAGGCCGCCGTCTCCGGCGTCAATCTCGACGAGGAAGCAGCCAAGCTGCTGCAATTCCAGCAGGCCTACCAGGCTTCGGCCAAAATGCTGCAGGTTTCGCAGACCCTGTTCGACTCGCTGATCCAGAACCTGGGCCGCTGACGAGGCTCCCACCACGGTACCCGTTCCCCACCATGCGCATCGGCACCAGCAACACCTACGACCGCGCACTCGAGCAGCTATACCAGCGCCAGAGCGACCTGGCCGGCCAACAGGAAAAGCTCAGCTCGGGCCAGCGCGTGAACCGCGCCAGCGACGACCCGCTGGCCGCCTCCCAGGCGGAGCGCGCCATGGTGCGGCTCGACCGCATCCAGACCGACCAGCGCGCGCTGGAGACCCAGCGTGCCGCGCTCGCCGGCGCCGAGGCCGGCCTGGGCGAGGCCATCGGCCTGATGCAGAACGCGCGCGAATTCGTGCTCGCCGCCGGCAACGCTGCCTACACCCCGGCCAACCGCGACACGCTGGCGGCACAGTTGCGCAGCCTGCGCGACCAGATCTTCGCGATCGCCAACCGCACCGACAACAACGGCCTGCCGCTCTATGGCGGGCTGGGCAGCGCAGCGGCGCCGTTTGCCGACATTCCGGCCGGGGTGCAGTTCCAGGGTGCGCCCGGCCAGCGCGCCGCCACCACCACGAATCTTCCTGGCGCCATGAACGGCCAGGCGATCTGGATGGACGTGCCCAGCGGCAACCGCAGCTTCCAGGTGTCGCTTGCCGCCGGCAACTCCGGGGGCCTGTGGAGCGACCCGGGCAGCGTGGTGTCGCCGGCGCTCACCACCGGGCACGACTACCGCATCCAGTTCGGCGTGGCTTCCGGCGTGACCACCTATTCCGTGCTTGACACCACCACCGCGACGACGCTCACCAGCGGCCAGCCGTACGTGGATGGCGCGCCGATCCAGTTCGACGGCATTTCGGTGCTGGCGCAGGGCAAGCCGGCCAACGGCGACGCGCTGGAGATCACGCCCAGCGTACGGCGCAATGTGTTCAACCTGCTCGACGACGCCATCAAGGCGATCGACGACGCGCCCGGCGACAACCGGCTGGCGCACGCGGTGTCGCTGTCACTGGCGCAGATCGACACCGCGATGGAGCGCATGCAGGCCGCGCGTGGCCAGGCAGGCGACTGGCTCAACCGCGCCGACGTCATCACCGACCAGCAGTCGGCGCGTTCGCTGTCGCTGGAGGCCGACCGCTCGCGCGCGATCGACGCCGACATGACCAAGACGATCTCGGACTTCACCCAGTCGCAGACCGGCTACCAGGCTGCGCTGCAGTCCTACGCACAGATCCAGCGCCTGTCGCTGTTCAACTACATCACGTGAGCGGGTGCGCAGATGAATTGCGAACTCCGAGCCTGCCCAAGCCCGCGGCACCGGCGTTGAGGACACCATGGCCACATCGACGCTCGGACTGCTGACGCTGGCTTACCAGCTGGTGTGGAACGCGCGCCGGCAGGTCGCCGCGGTGCAGTTGTTCCTCCAGCCCGGCGGGAAGGAGCCGGTGGAAGGGGCACATTTCCAGCGCACCGCCAGCGAAACCTGGTCCGGCCACGGGCCGGCGCTGCTGCTCACGCCGCTCTCAGGCGCACTGCTGGCCGACCTGCTCGACCATGCGCAGGCGCAGGGACCGCAGCTGGTGGTGCAGCAGGCGCTGCTGGCGCAGCAGAGCGCCCTCGGCGAGGCCGTGCAGCGCGCGCACGCCCGCGGACTGCCGATGCTGTGGCGCGGCGCGCCGGGCGAGCGCCCCGACCCGGCACTGGCGACGTGCTTCACGCGCTGCATGCTGGGCCTGACGGCGGGCGATACCGTGGCGGCCGCGCGTGCCAGCCTGCATCCGGAGCATGCGCAGGCCACGGGCCAGGGCCCGATGCTGCATGACCAGATCGTGGAAGCCGTGCCGAGCCGCCTGATGGCCAGCCACAGCCTGGACCAGCAGGGCGCCTGGGGCGTGGCGGGCTGGCCGAACGACGACGTCTTGCTTTCGCACCAGCGTCAGGCGATCCAGCCCGGCCGCACGGCGATCGAGCGCCTGATGCGGCAGGTCGATGCCGACGCAGCGCTGGACCTGCTCGAGCACACACTGGGCGAAGAGCCCCTGCTGGCCTACCGATTCCTGCGCCATGCCAACTCCGCGGCGCTGGGTCGGCGCAGCAGCGTCGACTCGCTGCGCAACGGCCTGATGCTGCTCGGCCTGACGCGCTTTCGGGCCTGGCTCGTGGAGCAGCTCGCGCAGGCGATCGACGAGCCCGACCTGGACCCGGTGCGGCTTGGCATGGTGCTGCGCGCGCGCCTGATGGAAAACCTGCTCGACGCCGGCGAGGAGGACGCGCTGCGCCGCGAAGTGTTCCTCACCGGCGTACTGTCGCAGATCGACGGCCTGCTGGGCGAGCCGCTGCGCGAGGCCATCCTGCGCCTGCCGCTGTCCGAGCGCGTGCAAGGCGCCATCCTGCGCAACGACGGGCCGTATGCGCCGTTCCTGGAGCTCGCCGTCGCACTGGAATACCCGCACATGGACAAGGTCGCGGCGGCGTGCGCGAACAGCGGCCTCGCACTGGCCGACGTGAACCGCACCCTGCTGCGCGTGCTCGCGCAACTGGGGCGGTAAGGATGGGGTCAGGTCTTGCCTTTTGCCCCCCTACGGGTAGGGGGGCAAAAGGCAAGACCTGACCCCATCTCGCAAC
>JBDHRZ010000138.1:0-7068 GCA_039807845.1 Rhodoferax sp. | reverse complement strand
GCGCGGCGGCTGGATCGTCCGGTCCAGACGGCGCTGCAATTGCACCTGGCTGAGGTCGCGCAACTGGGGGGGCAGGGCCGCCAATGCCACTTCGCCCGGCGCGCGCTGGTAGTAACGCGCCGCAAACGCCACCAGGGCGCGCCACGGCGCGCTCAGCGGCGGCAATCCGTCCAGCACGCTCGTCACCGGGCGCAGGCGCGACGGATCGATCGGAGGTGTCGGCGCCGTGTCCGCGTCCCACACCACTCCGAGGGTCTCGCGTCGACCCAGCGGGACGCGCACCAGGTTACCCGGCGACAGTGGCAACTCACTCTGGTAGGTCAGCGCGGCGCCGATCCGGCTGTGCGCCGGCGTCTGGACCAGGACCGGTATCAGGTGCGCCATGGCAAAGCGGTGGTTGGGGCGTTTTCTTCAAGTGAACTTGTGAAAGCTGACTTAAGTGATTGATCTGTAAGTGCTTTGAAGTTCATCCAGATTTTCTGTGGATAACTTTGTTGATATCGCGTCGCCATCCGGGCGCAAGCCTTGTAAACAAAGGCTTCCGCTGGACTGCCCGGGAAACGAGCAAAAAAGGAAAATCCATATCAATCAACGACTTACAGGAGCTATCGGTTTTGTAGCTGGGCCCGGGTGCGGGTGGTGCCAGCGCCACGGGGCACGAACTTTTTTGTGAACAAGTCAGGGTTCACCAACCTTGACGCGCCAGCTTTGTGGTATGCGTCTGCCGGCGCAGTCATCGGCGCATCTGCCGCGACAGCGCGTGGACTGCATCGACCAGCACGCTGACGTGTTCCGGCGGCGTGTGCTGGCTGATGCCATGGCCGAGGTTGAAGATGTGGGTCGGTCCGATCTGGTCCGGGCTCCCGGGGGTGGCCCGGTGCGCAGTGCCGAAACTCTCCAGTACCCGGCGCACCTCGGCCTCGATCTGCGGCCCCGGGGCGAACAGCACGTTCGGATCGATGTTCCCCTGCAGTGCCTTGCCCGGGCCGCCGGTCGCGCCGCCGACCAGCGCGCGCGCCTGTGCCAGGTTGACGGTCCAGTCCAGTCCGAGCACGTCGCAGTCGAGTTGCGCCATCTCGCGCAGCCACGGGCCGCCGCCCTTGGTGAACACGATGCGCGGAATCACCGCCGCGCCGTGGCGGCGCGTGAGTCGGGCCAGCACGCGCGCGGTATAGGCCAGGCTGAACTGCTGGAACGCCCCGTCGGCCAGCACGCCGCCCCAGCTGTCGAAAATCATCACCGCCTGCGCGCCGGCTGCGATCTGTGCGTTCAGGTAGGCGGCCACCGCGTCGGCGTTGACGGCCAGCAGTCGGTGCAGCAGGTCCGGGCGTGCATAGAGCATGGTCTTGACCAGGCGGTAGTCATCCGAGCCGGCGCCTTCGACCATGTAGCAGGCCAGCGTCCACGGGCTGCCGGCGAACCCGATCAGCGGCACCCGGCCGTCGAGTGCCTTGCGGATGGCCTTGACGGCGTCGAACACGTAGCGCAGCTTGTCCAGATCAGGCACCTGCAGGCGGCTCACGGCGGCCTCGTCGCGCACCGGGCGGGCGAAGCGCGGGCCTTCACCGAGCGCGAAATCCAGCCCCAGCCCCATCGCATCGGGCACCGTCAGGATGTCACTGAACAGGATGGCGGCATCCAGGCGATAGCGCTCGAGCGGCTGCAGCGTCACCTCGGTGGCGTAATCAGGGTTCGTCGCCAGCCCCATGAAGCTGCCGGCCCGGGCGCGCGTGGCGCGGTATTCAGGCAGATAGCGCCCGGCCTGGCGCATCAGCCAGACCGGTGTGTAGTCGGTCGCTTGGCGCAGGCAGGCGCGCAGGAAGCTGTCGTTTTTCAGCGGCGCGAAGGCGCCCTCGGTTGCGGGAACGTTCATCGGTCTATTGTGCAGCAGCGCATCGGCGCGCAGGCGTGCCGCCTTCGGCCCTGGAACGCGCGGCGCTCGTCCGATCCGGTGCGCCCGCCCCTGACGCCTGGACGCGCAGCGGTCGCGAGGGGCGTGTCTACAGCCGCGCCAGCGCCCTTCGCATGTCGCTGGCGGTCAGGATCTCGGACATCACGAGCGGTGCCTGCCCGGCCTGGTACAGCACGTATACCGGGATGCCGCTGCGGCCGAGTTGCTGCAGCGCTGCCGTGATGGCCGGGTCGCGCCGCGTCCAGTCGGCGCGCAGCAGCGCGACGTCGTGGCGTGCCAGCCCTGCCAGCACCTCCGGGTTGCTCAGCGTGGTCTTCTTGTTGAGCTGGCAGGTCACGCACCAGGCGGCGGTGAAGTCGACGAATACCGGCCGCCCGGTCGCCAGGATCTGCTCGACCCGGCCCGGGGCCCACTCCTGCCAGGGTCCTTGTGCTGCCAGCGTGCGCGGGAGCACGGCCGGCGTCGTGACGTACGGGCCCAGCCCCCAGGCCAGGGCCAGCAGTACGGCGGCCGACAGGCCGCCGGCGACGATGCGGCTGCGCCCGGAGAGAGAGAACGCCCACAGGGCGAAGGACAGCGCCACCAGCAGCGCCAGCAGGGCGCCGGCGCCGTCGATGCCGCTTTGCTGCCCCAGCACCCACACCAGCCACACCACGGTGCCGAACATCGGCAGCGCCAGGAATCTCTTCAGGCTCTCCATCCACGCCCCGGGTCTGGGCAGGGCGCGCGCCACCGCAGGGAACATGCTGGCCAGCAGGTAGGGCAGCGCCAGGCCCAGGCCCAGCATGGCGAAGATGGCGATCGCCTGCGCCGCGGGCAAGGTCACCGCCAGCCCCAGTGAAGCGCCCATGAACGGCGCCGTGCAGGGCGACGCCACGGCGACGGCGAGCACGCCGGTCAGGAACGCGTCGCCCAGCGGATGGCGCAGTTGCAAGCCAGCCAGGCGCGACGGCAGCACCTGGCCGAAGCGCAACACGCCGACCAGGTTCAGCGCGATCAGGGTGAACAGCACGGCCAGCGCCGCCACCACCGCCGGGTTTTGCAGCTGAAAGCCCCAGCCCAGGCTCTCGCCGGCACTGCGCAAGCCAAGCAGCAGCAGGCCGAGCGCGACGAAGCTCAGCAGCACGCCGGCGGTGTAGGCGATGCCGCCGGCGCGCTGTGCGCTGCGCTGGTCTGCGTGGCGGGCGAACCCGAGCAGCTTGATCGCCAGCACCGGGAACACGCACGGCATCAGGTTGAGGATCAGGCCGCCGATCAGTGCACCGGCCAGGGCGGCCCAGAAACCGGCTGCCGTACCCTGCCCCAGGATGACCGCAGGCGTACTCTTGACAGCGGGAGCCGTCAGCGCGGCCTGCAGCGCCGTGGATACGGGCGCGACACCACTGGGTTGTGGCCAGTTGCCCGAGACCGGGAGTTCCAGCCGCAGGCCCTTGCCCGCGTAGGCCAGCACCACCGGCATCACCGCCGGGCTGTTGCTGCGCTGCGCCGACAGCGGGATCTGCGCGTTCCACGCCTTGCCATCCCAGGACTGGCGCCACGGCGCCGCGGTGGCGATCACTTCGGCGGTCTCCGGGAAGAACTCCAGTGTGCGCCCTTGCCAGGCAGCCGGCAGGCCGTGTACCACGAGGCGTATCGACTGGCCGTCGAGGTCCAGCCGGTTGCCCGGGGCCGCTGTCAGCGCAGTGGGCGCACCGGCCCAGGCGGCTTCGAAGGCGCTGGTGTGCCCGGCGGTGGAGCTCTCGAGCGGGACCTGCAGCGTGAAGCGGCCGTCCTGCGGCAGGCATTCGGTCTTGCAGACCAGCCAGCTCGCCTCCAGTGCGATTGCCAGGTTGCCCGTCGGCGACGGCCGGAACCGTTTGTCGATCGTGAGTGGCACCGGCAGCAGTACCGTGCCTTCGTAGCCGTAGTTGGCCAGGTCGCCGATCGGGATCTTGCGCGGCAGCGGCCAGGCGATGGCGCCGGCGCTGACGCCTTCGGGCAGCGTCCACTGCAGCTGTGTCGGCAGTCCGGAGTCGCCCGAGTTCTTCCAGTAGGTGTGCCACGCGGGCTTGTGCGTGAACTGCAGGCCGACCCAGACCGTCTTGCCCGGGCCGATCCCGTCGGGCGCGTGCGCCACCAGTTCGGCGCGCACCTGGTCGGTCGTGACCACGGCCGCGTCGGTGCCGAGCGCTTGCGCCAGCACCGGCAGTGGGTTCGCGAGGGCGAACGCCAGGGCGAACAGCGATTGCAGGCGCAACAGGAATCGGATCGGTGTCATGCGTTCAGTGGGAGACGCGGCTTGGCGCAAAGTTCCGGTGCGCCGCCGCCCCGCGGGCGCAGCTGCCGCAGGCGTCGATTGTCGTCGAGCCAGGCGACGCCAGCTGTCTGGGGGGATAAGGCCGCCCGGCGCTGTATCGGCGCGCATGCCCGGTGCGCGTGCTCATGCGTTCAGCGTGCAACCCTCGTCCGTGAACACCGCCGGCAGCCGGGTCGGCGCGCGGATGCGCAACTGCTTGTGCACGCTCTCGCGGCCGTGCACCACTTGGATGTGCGACACCGGTACGCCGAACAGTGGCGCGAGGAAGCGCACCATGTGGTCGGTCGCCTTGCCGTCGCGTGGTGTGGCGGTCACGCTCACCTTGAGCTGGTTGCCCTTGGGCTTGCCGATGGCGTCGCGGCTCGCCGCCGGCTTGCCCAGGATCTGCACCACCAGCGTGTCGCCGTCCCAGGCAAAGAAGCGCTCGGCCGGCGCGACCCGGGTTGTCCCGGCCGGCGCCGCGTGCCGGGCGCGCGCGCGGGCCACGCTACGCGCCCTGCTCGGTGAACCCAAGCACCACGCGGCGCGTGTTGGCGCTCTTCTTCTCGATCTTCGTCACCACCACTGCGCCGATTTCGCGCGTGTTGGCCACGTGGGTGCCACCGCACGGCTGCAGGTCTATCTGTTGCTCCGCGCCGATGCGGATCGTGCGCACGCTGCCGCTGCCGCGTGGGGGCTGCACGCTCATGCTCCTGACCAGCGCCGGGTTGGCGTCGAGTTCGGCGTCGCTGACCGAGCCAACCTGCACCGGATGGGCGGCCTCGACCAGTGCCGCGAGAGCGGCGCCGAGCGCCACCTTGTCCAGCGGATCGGTCATGTGGAAGTCCAGCCGCGCGTAGCCGGGCGTGATCGAGCAGCCGTCGACCGGCTGCGGGATCAGGTGGCAGAGCAGGTGCGTGGCCGTGTGAAAGCGCATCAGCCGGTGGCGCCGCTCCCAGTCGATGCGCGCCGTGATGCGGTCACCGACGGCCAGCAGTGCCATCTGGGCTTCGTCCTGCGGCAGGTGGCAGATCGCCGCCGTGACCCGACCCTGCTCATCCTTGCCCTTGCGCGTGTCGACGATCGCGATGCTGCGCCCGGCGCCAGCGCCCGACTCCAGCGCCAGCACGCCGACATCCCCGGCCTGGCCGCCACCCGTCGGATAGAACACCGTGCGGTCGAGCACGATGCCCTGCGGCCCGATTGTGCGCACCGTTGCGCTGCACTCGCGCAGGTAGGCGTCGGTGCGAAACAGCTCGTCGGTCATGGCAGCCAATAATAGCGCGATGGTGAGCACGCCCACACCCAACTCCGCTTGCGTGGTCCTGTGCACGCTCAACGCGAAGTACATCCACGCCTCGCTCGCTCTGCGCTACCTGTTGGCCAACATGGGCGAGTTGCGCGCGCGCACCGCCTTGCGCGAGTACACCGTGGCAGGGGACCCGCAGCAGATCGCGCACGAGTTGCTGGAGAGCTTCGGTGCGCCGGGCGAGGCGGTGCAGGTGCTCGGTTTCGGGGTCTACATCTGGAACGCGACGCAGACGCTGGCACTGGTGCGCGTGCTGCGCGCCTTGCGTCCGGAGCTCAGGATCGTGCTGGGCGGGCCGGAGGTGAGCCACGAGTGCGAGCGCCAGGAGATCGTCGCGCTGGCCGACCACGTGATCACCGGCTGGGGCGACATCAGTTTCCCGGCGCTGTGCCGCGACCTGCTGCGTGCACGCCCGGGTCCGGCGAAGGTCATCGCGGGCGTGCAGCCGCCGCTGCGCGAGATCGCGCTGCCATATGCCGAGTACACCGCCAGCGACATCGCGCATCGCCTGCTGTACGTGGAGGCCTCGCGCGGCTGCCCGTTCAAGTGCGCGTTCTGCCTGAGCGCGCTCGACAAGACCGCGTGGGCGTTCGACCCCGACCGGTTCCTGGAGGCGATGGACGGTTTGTACCGGCGCGGCGCGCGCCACTTCAAGTTCGTCGATCGCACCTTCAACCTGAAGATCGCCGCCGCGCTGCGCATCCTGCAGTTCTTCCTGGACCGCCTGCCCGCGCCGGGCGACGCCCCGCTGTTCGTGCACTTCGAGGTGATTCCGGACAACCTGCCGGCGCCGCTCAAGGAGGCGATCGCGCGCTTTCCGCCCGGCGTGCTGCAGTTCGAAGTCGGCGTGCAGACCTTCAACGTCGCGGTGCAGCGGCTGATCTCGCGCCGCCAGGACAACGCGCGCGTGGAGGAAAACCTGCGCTGGCTGGTGACACAGTCGAATGCGCACCTGCACGTCGACCTGCTGTTCGGCTTGCCCGGCGAGACCATGGCGAGCTTTGGCGCGGGCTTCGACCGCCTGCTTGCGCTCGGGCCGCACGAGATCCAGATCGGCGTGCTCAAGCGGCTGCGCGGCTCCCCGATCACGCTGCTCGGTGCAGAGCATGGCATGGTCTACGACGACACGCCGCCCTACACCGTCCGGCAGACGGCATGCGTGTCGGCCACGGACATGGAGCGCTTCGTGCGGCTGGCGCGCTACTGGGACCTGCTGGCGAATTCGGGGCGCTTCCAGCACACGCTGCCCTTGCTGCTCGGCACCGCCGCGGGCCCGCCAGACGGCCACGGCGTCGACACGGATTCGCCATTCCATGCGATGCTGCAGTTTTCCGACTGGCTGTGGCAGCGCACGGGCCAGACCAGCGGCCTGACGCCCGAGGCGCTGGTCGACGCCCTGATGGACTACCTGCACGGCGAGCGCGGTCTGGATGCCGACATGTGCCGGGCCCGCTTGCTGGAGGACTACCGGCGCAGCGGCGCGCGCGCCCGGCCGCGTGCCTTGCAGGCGTTGTTGCCCGGCCGGCGTCCGGTGGCCGCACGTGCTGCCGGCGGCCTGCGCTCGCGCCAGGC
>JBDHRZ010000137.1:0-7079 GCA_039807845.1 Rhodoferax sp. | reverse complement strand
GCGGTGGTGGCCGACGTGGCGGACGCCGCCGCCGTGGCGCAGGCGGTCGGGCTGGCGCGTGCGCACTTCGGCCCGATCGATACCCTGGTCAACAACGCCGGCCAGGCGCTCAGCGCGCCGTTCCTCAGGACCGACGCCCAGCTCTGGCAGGCCATGCTGGCGGTGAACCTCACCGGCGCCATGGTGTGCACGCAGCAGGTATTGCCCGACATGCTCGCAGCTGCCTGGGGGCGGGTGGTCAACGTCGCCAGCACCGCGGCTCAGCGCGGCTATGCCTATGTCAGCGCCTACTGTGCGGCCAAGCACGGGGTGCTGGGCCTGACGCGCGCGCTGGCGCTCGAGCTGGCGCACAAGGGCGTGACCGTGAACGCGGTCTGCCCCGGCTACACCGAGACGGAACTGCTGGCCGCCAGCGTGGACAACATCGTCGCCAAGACCGGGCGCAGCGCCGAGCAGGCGCGCGTCGAACTCGCCGCGGGCAACCCGCAGCGGCGCCTGGTGCAGCCACACGAAGTGGCCGACGCCGTGCTGTGGCTGTGTGGTGCGGGAGCCGCTTCCGTCACCGGACAGGCCATCTCGGTGAGCGGCGGCGAGGTGATGTAAAGGGCCGTGCGATGGATCTGGAAGCCCGTGCCCATTCCGAACATCCGGATGAATTGCGCCTGTGGTTGCGCATGCTCACCTGCACGCAACTCATCGAGCGCCGGCTGCGCACCGAATTGCGCACGCAGTTCGACACCACGCTGCCGCGCTTCGACCTGATGGCGCAGCTCGAGCGCTCGCCCGAGGGCCTGCGCATGAACGCGCTGTCCCAGCGCCTGATGGTGACCGGTGGCAACGTCACCGGCATCACCGACCAGCTCGTCGCCGAGGGCCTGGTCGAGCGGGTCGAGGTGCCCGACGATCGCCGCGCCTACCTGGTGCGGCTCACCGACAAGGGCCGGCGGCAGTTCAACGCCATGGCGCAGGCCCACGAGGCCTGGATCGTGCAGGCCTTCGAGGCGCTCGACCCGCGGGACATCGAGACCCTGCACGCCCTGCTGGGTAAGATCAAGCAACACTTTCAGGAGATCGCATGAAACACTACATCGGCGCCGGCAACCCGATGCGCCCGCAATTCGGCGCGCGCGCTACCCTCGTGGCACGGCATTTCCGCTGGGAGTGCGACGACGCCGGCGTGGCGACCGTCACGCTCGACCGCCCGGAGCGCAAGAACCCGCTCACCTTCGACAGCTATGCCGAATTGCGCGATCTGTTCGAAGGCCTGCGCCAGGCCACCGACGTCAAGGTGGTGGTGGTCACCGGCGCGGGCGGCAACTTCTGCTCGGGTGGCGACGTGCACGACATCATCGGACCGCTGACCAGCATGACGATGCCCGAACTGCTCGAGTTCACCCGCATGACCGGGGCCCTGGTCAAGGCCATGCGTGACTGCCCGCAACCGGTGATCGGCGCCATCGACGGCGTCTGCGCCGGCGCGGGTGCCATGATGGCGCTGGCCTGCGACCTGCGCTACGGCAGCGCCGCCACCAGGACCGCGTTCCTGTTCACGCGCGTCGGGCTGGCTGGCGCCGACATGGGCGCCTGCGCCTTGCTGCCGCGCGTGATCGGCCAGGGCCGCGCCAGCGAGCTGCTGTTCACCGGGCGTGCCATGACGGCGCAGGAGGGTCTGGCCTGGGGCTTCTTCAACGCGCTGCACGAGAGCGCAGATCTGCTGGCCAAGGCCCAGGCGATGGCGCGCGACCTTGCCGCCGGCCCGATGTTCGGCCACGCCATGACGAAGAACATGCTGCAGCAGGAATGGGCCATGACCATCGAGCAGGCGATCGAGGCCGAGGCGCAGGCGCAGGCGATCTGCATGCAGACGCAGGACTTCCGGCGCGCCTACGAGGCGTTCGCGGCGAAACAAAAACCCGTCTTCGGAGGTGACTGATGAGTACCGGCGTCCTGCAAGCCACGGCCCTCGTGCCACCGGCGGGCCATCTGGGCCTGCCCTTCTTCGAGGAGGCGCACCGGCGCATCGCAGTCGAGTTGCCCGGATGGGTCAATGGCCAGCGCGTCGACGAGCGCGATGACCGCGCCGCCTGCCGCGACTGGGTGCAGCGACTCGGCGCGGCGGGCTGGCTGCGCTACTGCGTGCCGGGCGAGTTCGGCGGCGCGCTGCCGGCGCTCGATTCGCGCGCCCTCGTGCTGCTGCGCGAGACGCTGGCCTTCTACTCGCCGCTGGCGGATTTCGCCTTTGCCATGCAGGGCCTGGGCAGCGGCGCGATCTCGCTCGGCGGCGACACCGCCACGCGCCGCGCCTACCTGCCCGAGGTGGCGAGCGGGCGCAAGATCGCGGCGTTTGCACTCTCCGAGCCCGAGGCCGGCTCCGACGTGGCCGCCATGCAGCTGACGGCCACGAGCGCGCGTGCGGATTGCGCCGCGCAGACGGCCGACGGCGCGTTCTTCCTCGACGGCCAGAAGACCTGGATCAGCAACGGCGGCATGGCCGACTTCTACTGCGTGTTCGCCAGGACCGACCCGCAGGGGGGCAGCCGCGGCATCAGTGCCTTCGTGGTGGATCGCGACGCCCCGGGGCTGGACGACAGCGCGCACATCCCGGTGATGGCGCCGCACCCGCTGGCCACGCTCACCTTCACGCGCTGCCGCGTGCCGGCCGAGCGGATGCTGGGCGGGTTCAACGCCGGCTTCAAGCTCGCGATGCAGACGCTCGACATCTTCCGTGCCAGCGTGGCGGCCGCCGCGCTGGGCATGGCGCGGCGTGCGCTGGCCGAGGCGGTGGCCTATGCAGGCGCGCGGCGCATGTTCGGCCAGACGCTGGCTGACTTCCAGCTCACGCAGGCCAAGCTGGGCGAGATGGCGGCGCTGATCGATGCCGGTGCGCTGCTCACCTACCGCGCCGCCTGGATGCGGGATCTGGGCCAGGGCAGCCTGCGCGAGCGCAGCGTCGCCGCGGCGATGGCCAAGATGACCGCCACCGAGAACGCGCAGCGCGTGATCGACATGGCGCTGCAGATGCACGGCGGCCAGGGCGTGATGGTGGGCAGCAAGGTCGAATCGCTGTACCGCGACATCCGCGCGCTGCGCATCTACGAAGGTGCAACCGAAGTGCAGCAACTCATCATCGGCAAGGCCGTGCTGCAGGAGGCAAGGGCATGAGCGCTTCATCCGCCCAGACCGATCGGTACGTGCACGATCGCATGCCGCCGCGCGGGCAGTGGCCAGAGTTCCGCTACGACCTGGCGGAGTTGCAGGTAAGCGACCAGGCCAACGTGGCGACCTCGCTGTTCGACGCCGCACGCGCCAATGGCTGGTCGCAGCGCCTGCTGCTGCGCGCGCCCGGCGAGACCTACACCTACGCCGAAGCCCAGGCACAGGTGAGCCGCATGGCCGAGATGCTGATCAAGGACTTCAAGCTCGAGCCGGGAAATCGCGTGCTGCTGCGCGGCGGCAACTCGATCGGCATGGCGCTGTGCTGGCTCGCGGTGGTCAAGGCCGGCCTGGTCGTGGTGCCCACGATGCCGCTGCTGCGCGCGGGCGAACTGGGCAAGATCATCGACAAGGCCCAGCCCCAGATCGCCCTGTGCGAGGCCAGCCTGCTGAAGGACATGGTGTACGCGGCGCAGGACGCGCAGCACAAGTTGCCGGTGATCGCCTTTGGCGATCCGCGACGCGAGGACGGCGTGGAGCAACGCGCCGCGCGGCGTTCGCCCGACTACGCGGGTTGCGCCACCGCGGCCGACGACGTGGCGCTGCTCGCCTTCACCAGCGGCACCACCGGGGTGCCGAAGGCCGTCATCACCACGCACCGCGACATCCTGGCATCCTGCAACGCCTGGCCGCGGCACGTGCTGAAAGCCACGCCCGACGACATCATCACCGGTTCGCCGCCGCTGGCGTTCACCTTCGGCACCGGCGGGCTGCTGATCTTCCCGATGTGGGCCGGCGCCTCGGTCTACTACCCCGACGTGCGCTACAACCCCGAGACCATGGTGCGCAAGATGCGCGACCACGGCATCACGATCTGCTATACCGCGCCCACCTTCTACCGCCAGATGGCGCCGTATGCCAAGGCGCTGGGCATCCCCAGCCTGCGCATCTGCGTGAGCGCCGGCGAGGTGCTGCCGGATGCGACGCGCCAGTTGTGGAAGGACGCCACCGGCATCGAGATGCTCGACGGCATCGGTGGCACGGAGTTGTGGCACATCTACGTGTCTTCGGCCGGAGCCGACGTGCGGCCGGGATCGATCGGCAAGGTGGTGCCGGGCTACCAGGCCAAGGTGGTGGATGACAAGGACCAGGAGGTGCCGCGCGGCACCGTCGGCCGTCTCGCGGTGATCGGCCCGACGGGCTGCCGCTACATGGACGACGAGCGCCAGACGCAGTACGTCAGCAACGGCTGGAACCATCCTGGGGACGCGTTCATCCAGGACGCGGACGGCTACTTCCACTACCAGGCGCGCGACGACGACATGATCGTCACGGCCGGCTACAACGTTGGCGGCCCGGAGGTGGAGGACTGCCTGCTCACGCACCCGGCGGTGGCCGAGTGCGGCGTGGTCGGCAAGCCCGATGCGGTGCGCGGGATGATCATCAAGGCCTTCGTCGTGCTGCGCGCCGGCAATCCGGACAACGAAGCGATGGCCGAAGCCCTGCAGGAATACGTCAGGAAGACCATCGCACCCTACAAGTACCCGCGCGAGATCGAGTTCCTCGCCGCCTTGCCGCGCACCGAGACCGGCAAACTGCAGCGCTTCAAACTCAGGCAGATGGCATGACCTTCAAGCAGCTTCAACCTCCGGGCTGGGCCCCGGCCAAGGGCTACGCCAATGGCATCGCGGCGCGTGGCACGCACGTCTTCGTCGGCGGGCAGATCGGCTGGAACGCCCAGCAGCAGTTCGAGAGCGACGACTTCATCGCGCAGACGCAGCAGGCGCTGCGCAACGTCGCCGCCGTGCTCGCCGAGGCCGGCGCCGGCCCCGAGCACATGGTGCGCATGACCTGGTACGTGACCGACCGCGTCGAGTACAACAGCCGCCTGAAGGAACTCGGCGGCGTCTACCGCGACGTGATGGGCCGCAACTTCCCGGCCATGACCTGCGTGCAGGTGGCCGCGTTGATGGAGGCGCGCGCCAAGGTGGAGATCGAGGTCACGGCCGTGCTGCCCGACTGAGCGACGGGCGGTCAGGCGGACACGCAAGCTGCCGGCGTTCGACCTCGATGCGACGGCGCGCCCCGCGTTGGCCGGTGGGGCCGTCCCCTGCCCGTCAGTCCTCGAACAACCCCGCGTGACTGCCTGCGCGCACGAAGATGATCGTGCCGCGCTCGAGGCGGTAGATCAGCAGGAAGTCGCCGCCGATGTGGCATTCACGGTGGTCGCTCCAGTCTCCCTTGAGTGGGTGGTCGAGCCATTGCGGACCCAGTGGTGCGTCGTCGGCGATGAGCAGCAACATCGCTTCTTTCAGCCGTTTCAGGTCATATCGGCCGGCGTGTGAGAGGCGGTCCCAGTCCTTCAGAAAGGCCTTGGTGAAGTCGCACGCCCTGGGTGGCGCCGTCCTCTTACCGCTGGCGGGTCTGTTCGATCTCACCGATCAATTCGTCCGCACTGTCGAAGCGGGCGGCGCGCGCCTTCGTCATGGCACGCGCTTCTTCCATCGCCGCACGGGTTTGGGCGTTGGGCACCTTCAATTCCAGCGGAAATGCCTGGTCGTTGACCACCCGCTTGAGCAGGATGCGCACGGCATCCGACACGGACAACCCCATGCTGGCCAGTGCTTCGCTGGCCTGCGTCTTGATTTCGTCGTCCACCCGGACGTGCAGCATCGTGGAATGGGTCAAGGTCCGATCCTCCGTTCGTCCGAGATTGTGTATCTCTTTTGCGATACGGTCAATCGATGACTTGCGGTAGCGCTCGCGCCCCCCCCCCCGGGCAGGCGCTCATGGCGCAAGAGTCAGGTCGGCGCGGACCGGCGCGCGGTGCCACGACACGCCGCGCGGCGCCGCGCCGGTGGAACCTTCACATGGAGCCTTCACGCCGGTGGTCGTGCATCGCACCGGCCTGGCTCCGGTCCACCATCGATGGGATAGCATCGCGCACAACCATGACCTATTCCCTGCTCGGCCCGATGCGTGTGGTGGAGAGTTCGGCGTTCATCGCCGCGCCGCTGGCAGGGCTCACGCTGGCGCAGTACGGCGCCGACGTGATCCGGATCGATGCCATCGGTGGCGGCATCGACTACGCGCGCGCCCCACGCATGCCCGGTGGGCGCAGCCTGTACTGGACTGGGCTCAACAAGGGCAAGCGCTCCCTTGCCGTGGACATCCGCCGGCCCGAGGGGCGCGAACTGGTGCAGTCCCTCGTCACCGCGCCGGGCGAGGCCGGGGGCATCCTGCTCACCAACATCGGCACGCCCTGGCTGGCGCACGCGCTGCTGGCCGCGCGCCGCTCGGATCTGGTCTCCTGCACCATCAGCGGCAACCCGGATGGATCGAGCGCGGTGGACTACACCGTCAACGCGGCGGCCGGGTTTCCCGCCATGACGGGAGAAGGAAGCCTGCAGCACCCGGTCAACCACGCGCTGCCGGCCTGGGACATCGCCTGCGCCTACCAGGCGGCGTTCGCCGTGCTCGCGGCGGTGCAGCGGCGCCGCCTGCAGGCGGTGGGCGCCGAACTGCGCCTCGCGCTCTCGGACGTTGCATTCACGACGCTCTCGCACCTGGGCTATTTCGCGCAGGCCGAACTGCTGCACGAGGAGCGCCCCGCACTGGGCAACCATCTCTACGGCGCGTTCGGGCGCGACTTCGGCACGCGTGATGGCCGGCGCGTCATGGTGGCCGGCATCTCCGCGGCGCAGTGGCGCGCGCTGTGCGGCGCCTGCGATCTGGATGCGCGCTACGCCGCGATGGACGAGGACGCGCGCTTTGCCGCGCGCGAGGAAATCGCCGTGCACGTGCAGGCCTGGTGCGCCGCGCGCGATCTCGCGCAGGTCGAAGCGGCATTCGAGCGGCACAAGGTGTGCTGGGGCCTGTACCGCGGCGTGCAGGATCTGGTGGACAACGACCCGCGCGTCGGCGCG
>JBDHRZ010000136.1:0-7085 GCA_039807845.1 Rhodoferax sp. | reverse complement strand
ATATCGGGCAGTTCCGTGCAGCGTCGAAGCTGCTGGAGAACCGGCGCGATATCCCGGCCCGACTTTGGGTGGCGCCGCCGACCCGGATGGACGCTAGGCAACTGAGCGAGGAGGGCCATTATGGCGTGCTTGGAACTGCTGGTGCGCGCATGGAGATGCCGGGCTGCAGCCTGTGCATGGGCAACCAGGCGCAAGTCAGGGAGGGGGCTACCGTGTTCAGCACCTCGACGCGCAATTTCCCGAATCGCTTGGGCCGCAATTCCAACGTCTACCTCGGGTCCGCCGAGTTGGCGGCAGTGTGCTCCAAGCTGGGGCGCATCCCGACCCGGGACGAGTACCTGGCTGACATGGGAGTGATCACCGCGTCCAGTGAGAAGATTTACCAGTACCTGAACTTCGATCGCATAGACGAATTCACCGCAGCCGCGGCGCAGGTGGCGGAGGGCAGTGCGGCCTGAGCCTGTGATCACACGATCACGGGCCTCGATCCTGCGGTGAGTGGCGTTGCATCGATGCCGTTTTCCGTGCAGACCGTCGCCTTGCTGGTTGCCAGCAACGTCTTCATGACCTTTGCCTGGTATGGCCACCTGAAGAACCTCGCGACGGCACCCTGGTACGTCGCGGCGCTGGTGAGCTGGTCGATCGCCTTGTTCGAGTATCTGCTGCAGGTGCCGGCCAATCGCATCGGCTACCAGCACGCCGGCTTCAGCCTGGCGCAACTGAAGGTGCTGCAGGAGGTGATCACGCTGCTGGTGTTCGTCCCGTTTGCAATAGGGTTCATGGACGTGCCGCTCAAGCGGGACTACCTCTGGGCCGGGCTGTGCCTGGTGGGCGCCGTCTACTTCATCTTCCGCGATTCCTGAACTGTGCAGTGCGTCTCGCCGGCGCTGACCGGTTCGCGTGCATCCGTCGGGGCCGTGCCGGATCACGCCATGGCCCGGCCATGGTGCAGTTACGCCAGTGCCTGGTATTCGAACAGGTGCTGGAAGGTGTAGGCGAGGGCCGACATCAGCGCGGTCGTGCCGATCGCCATGGCGCACACCAGGGCCAGCACCGTCAGGCCGTTGCTGCGGCCGGCCCTGCCCGACGGGTCGAGCGTCGGGTTGTAGCGGGCGTTCCATTTCGGCGCATCCATCAAGCCGTAGACGAGAGTCACCATCGCGGCCGCAGCGATGGAGAAGCCCAGTAGTGGCGCCAGCACCCAACTGATCTGGTCGTCCGGGCCAAATTGCCGTGCGCGCAGGACGCCCACGACTCCTGCCAGGGTTGGCCACGGCAGCAGCCAGCCCAAGCGGTCGCGCCAGCCATGCAGGTAGAAGCGATGCAGGCCGACCGGCCCGCCCACGAGGGCGAGCCATGCCGCCAGGGTCTTGCTCTTCATCCGTCCATGATCCTTTGCCCGTGCGGCAGCATCGACGCAGCACACGAATCCCGCCGCGCCCGCACGCCCGCGTCCGCACGCCCGCGTCCGCACGCCCGCGTCCGCACGCCCGCGTCCGCACGCACGCGTCCGCACGCACGGATGCCGCTATATAATCGCCCGTTTTTCAGCGTGTTGCGGGCCGATTGGCCATGTGTACGTGTCTGAACGCCGAAATTCTGGTGGAAAGCGATTTCCACCGCCCCCCGAAGGATAAATCATGGTCGTCATTCGACTTTCCCGTGGCGGCGCCAAGGCCCGCCCGTTCTTCAACATCGTGGTGGCCGACAAGCGGACTCGCCGTGATGGCCGCTTCATCGAGCGCATCGGTTTCTACAACCCGATCGCCACCGCGTCCGAAGAACGCCTGCGTATCGCCCGCGATCGCATGAGCTATTGGAAGAGCGTCGGTGCGCAGGCTTCGCCGACGGTGGAGCGACTGTTGAACCAGGCCGGGCCTGCGGCGGCCTGATAGCGGCCTGCGGCGCTGCGCAGCCTTTCCTTGCGCGCGCACGATCCGGCATCCGATGGCGCTGGCATTCGACCCGGTCGACCTTCCTTCCCATGCCATCGAGGTTGCCCGCCTCGGCGAAGCATGGGGCATCAAGGGCTGGCTCAAGGTCTTGCCCTTCAGCGCCGATCCCCAGGCACTGCGATGCGCCGGGCATTGGTATCTCCAGGCCTCCGCCAGAGGTCCGGCGCCCATAGCGGGCACCGTGCGGGTGCGCGTGCGTGAGGTGCGCGATCACGGTGCAGACCTGGTCGCATCGATCGACGGCATCGATGAGCGCGACGCGGCGCAGGCGTTGCGCGGCACTCGGGTCTTCGTCGACCGCTCGAGCTTTCCGGACACCTCATCTGACGAGTACTACTGGGTCGATCTGATCGGGCTCGATGTCGTCAATCGGGAGGGTGTTTCGATGGGCCTGGTCAAGGGGTTGCTGCAAAGTGCCGCGCAGTCGGTGCTGGTGTTGGAGTACTGCGACGCCGGCGTCCCGCGTGAGCGCATGATTCCGTTCGTGGCGGCATACGTGGACGCAGTCGATCTGAACACAAGGCGCATCACGGTGGACTGGCAGCAGGACTATTGAGCCGGCATCGAGCCGTCGCCTGTGGTTCGACTTGCGCGTGCCACCGCAATGCCATTCCTGTGTCGTCATGAGGGCCGGCCATGCGCTTCGACGTGATCACCTTGTTCCCCGAATTGTTCGCCCCGCTGTTGCACTCGGGCGTGAACCGGCGCGCGTTCGAGTCGTGCCTGCTCGAAGTCGAGTGCACCAATCCGCGCGCCTTCGCCCAAGGCAACTACCAGCGCGTCGATGATCGACCGTTCGGCGGCGGCCCCGGCATGGTGATGCTGGCCGAACCGTTGGCCCGATGCCTGCAGGACGTGCGTTCGCGTCGGCCCGACCCGGCGCCGGTGCTGCTGTTCTCCCCGTTGGGCCGGCGACTGGATCACGATCAGGTGCTGCGTTGGGCGCACAGCAGCGGTGCCGTCCTCGTCTGCGGCCGTTACGAAGGGATCGACCAGCGCTTCATCGATTGCCATGTCGATGAACAGATCAGCCTGGGTGATTTCGTGCTGTCCGGGGGCGAGATCGCGGCGATGGCTTTGCTCGATGCGGTGGCGCGATTGCAGCCAGGGGTGCTCGGCGATGCCGCCAGCCATCAGCAGGACAGCTTCAACCTGGCGCTCGATGGCTTGCTCGATTGCCCGCACTACACCCGTCCCGAGTGCTGGAACGGACAGCGCGTGCCTGATGTGCTGCTTTCCGGCCATCATGCGCGGATTGCGTGCTGGCGCCGCGAGCAAAGCCTGTTGCTGACGCAGCGGTGGCGTCCCGATCTGATCGCGGCCGCGCGCGCCCACGGACGGTTGGATGCGACTGACGAAGCCGTGCTGTCACGTTGCGCTTCAGGCCTGCGGCCGATGGACTGATTGCGGCCAATCGGAAGGCTGCAACGCCGCCGATTGGTGCAAGGGCGTTGCCGCCGACCGGATACGGTCGGATGCTGGTTGGATGCGCCCGGTGCTGCCGGCTGGATGCCGCGTACCCGTGGCTATAATGCGCGGCTATCCGATCCTCTGCCCGGCCTCCTTGTGCCTTGGAAGTGCGGGACTCTTGCGTCATGTCGATGCTGGCGCGGGCACGATCACTCGAGGAAACCATGAACCTGATCCAAACCCTGGAGCAAGAAGAAATTGCTCGCCTCGGGAAGTCCATTCCCGATTTCGCCCCTGGCGATACCGTCGTCGTCAGTGTCAACGTGTTGGAAGGCTCCCGCAAGCGTCTGCAGGCCTATGAAGGGGTCGTCATCGCCAAGCGCAACCGCGGCCTCAACAGTGCCTTCATCGTGCGCAAGATCTCCAGCGGCGAAGGTGTCGAGCGTACGTTTCAGACCTACAGCCCGCTGATAGCAGGCATCGAAGTCAAGCGCCGCGGCGATGTGCGCCGTGCAAAGTTGTATTACCTGCGCGAGCGCAGTGGCCGTTCCGCACGTATCAAGGAAAAGCTGGCCTCGAAGAAGGTCACCGCCACGGCCTGATACGGTCGCATCGCGATACCGAGGCCGCCCTTGGCAGCGGTGCGAGGCGGTCATCCCGTTCCTGTCCAGCGAGTGACCGCCAATCCTCCCGTCACCAGCCTGTCCAGCCTGCCGGGTTTCGACCCGCGTACCGTCCCGGTGGTTGGGGTGGACGCGCACCTGCCGGCAGTGCCCGACTCCGAACTGACGCTGCCGGCGTTGCATGCGCGGTTCCGGCGTCAGGTGCACTGGGAGCCTGAGTTGCGGGACGAACCGCGTTTCGTCGATCGGATGCCGACGCCGGCGTCCGTGCTGCTGGCGATCGTCGAGCGTGAGCAACCCATGGTTCTGCTCACGCAGCGCACCGAGCGTCTGTCCACGCACTCCGGGCAGATCGCCTTCCCTGGGGGCAGGCAGGACCCGCACGACCCAGACCTCGTCAGCACTGCATTGCGCGAGGCGCAGGAGGAGGTCGGCCTGCACCCCGAGCATGTCGATGTACTGGGTACCCTGCCGATCTATCGCACGGGCACCGCATTCGTCGTCACTCCGGTGGTTGCGGTGCTTCGTGGCGGTTTCTCGTTCGCACGCAACCCGGGCGAGGTCGAGGAGATATTCGAGGTTCCGCTCGCCTTTCTGATGAACCCCGCCAATCACCGCCATCACGTCGTCGATCTGGGCGGCACCGCGCGTGAGTGGCTGTCGATGCCGTATCACGATGGCGTCGCCGAACGGTTCATCTGGGGCGCAACTGCCGGCATGCTGCGCAATTTCTACCGCTACCTGGCAGCGCGCTAATCCTCTGATTGGCACACCGTAACGGCGGCATTCGCGCCCATTGCGGACGCGCGCAGGCGGGAACCGAGTCCGGGCCCGGACGAGGGTGCGCCGGCAAAAGGTCGCCCGGTCAGTCAGTATGATCTGCGCATGAGTTTCGTCGCCATCCTGTTCGCATTGCTGCTGGAGCAGGCGCGCCCGGTAGGCCGCGGCAACTTCGTGCACGTCAGCCTGCGTGCCTGGGTCCACTGGTGCGGCGAGACTTTCGATGCGGGCAAGGAGTCGCATGCCTGGCTGGCCTGGGCGTTCGCGGTTGTGCTGCCTTCGGTGGCGGTGATGGTGATCGATTGGCTGCTCGGGGCGCTGGCAGGGTGGCCGTTCGCAGTGCTTTGGAACGTCGCGGTGCTCTACTTCGCGCTTGGATTTCGCCAGTTCAGCCACCATTTCACGGAAATCCGCGATGCGCTCGATGCCGGTGATGAAGCGCGGGCGCGGGAGTTGCTGGCCCGCTGGCGACAGGTCGATGCATCCGGACTCGCCCGCAGTGAAGTGGTGCGGCAGGTGGTCGAGCATTCCGTGCTGTCGGCTCATCGGTACGTGTTCGGGGTCCTCGCGTGGTTCTCGGTGCTCGCGGTACTGGGTCTCGGGCCGTTGGGCGCGGTGCTGTATCGCTTGGGCGAGTACGCGCCTCGCTACTGGAGCTTGGCGGACGCCCGCAGCGTGCAACCGGTCAGCGCGCCGCTGCGCGATGTTGCCGCGCGCATGTGGTCATGGATCGATTGGGTGCCGGCGCGGGTGACGGCCGTCGGGTTTGCCGTCGTGGGCAGCTTCGAGGACGCAATCGACAACTGGCGCAGCTACGAGCGGCAAGGGCCCGTGACCAACGATGGCGTCATCCTTGCCTCGACGTCCGGCGCCATCAACATCCGCTTGGGCGCGGTGCCCCGATCGAACCACGGCGGCTCGATGCAGCCGTCTGCCGGCGCGACGCCCGGAATGCCCTTCAGCAGCGTGGGCGGCAATGAGGCCGTGGTCGGCCACTTGCGCGTCGTGGTCGGGCTGGTCTGGCGCACGGTGGTCATGTGGATGGTCCTGTTGGCCTTGCTCAGCCTGGCGCGGTTGCTGGGTTGAAGCACGAGCAGTGCCTTCGGCCTGGCCCTCAATGACGCCGCTGCGACAGTTCCGCGAACAGTTCGGCGTAGATGCGATGGCGCTCGGGGCTGATGGACGCAGCGTCGCCGTGCGCCTTGCAGGCAGCGATCACGGCGCAGCCCGGTTCGTGCAGGTGGGTGCAATTGTGGAATCGGCATTCGCCTGCATGGGCGGCCAGATCCGGCATGCAGCGTGCCAGGTCCATCGGGTCCAGGTGGTGCAAGCCGAATTCCTGGAACCCGGGCGAGTCGATCAGGGCACTGGTCTTGCCTGTGTCGATCCAGTACCAGGTGGTGCGGGTCGTGGTGTGTTTGCCGGCGCGCAATGCCTGCGACAGTTCCCCCGTGAGGATGGCGGCCTCGGGTACCAGTCGATTGATCAGGCTGCTCTTCCCGGCTCCCGAGGGGCCGAGCACGAGCGAAGTCTTTCCAGCCAATTGCGCCGTCAGCGTCGTAAGACCCTGCTCTTGCCCGCTGGCCGGCTTGAGCGTCAGCGCAATGACCTGGTAGCCCATCGCGCGATACGGCGCCAGTCTCAGCCAGGCGCGGTCGAAGGCCTGCGTGAGATCGCGCTTGTTCAGCACGATCAATGATCCGATGCCTTGCGCATGGGCCGCAATCAAGGCGCGCGAGAGTTGTTGGCTCGAGAAAGCCGGTTCCGCAGCGATCAGCAGCACGACCAGATCGAGGTTGGCGGCGAACGATTTCGTGCGCACGTCGTCCTGGCGGTAGAACAGGTTGCGTCGCGGTTCGATCTGTTCGATCACGCCTTCGTCGCGCGATGCGCGCCACGCCACCCGATCGCCCACGACGCCCTGGCTCTTCTTGCCACGCGAATGGCAGATGACCCGTTGCCCGGACGTCGTTTCGACCAGGAAATGACGCCCGTAGTTGGCGACGATCAATCCCTCGTGGGTCGCACCGATGTCCGTCAAGCGCGCACCTGAGCCCGGAACACTGGGGCATGTGCAGACGCAGGGTTCTGGCCGCATGGCATGCGACGCAAAGTTTCTGCGATGCGCCGCAGGGTCACAGCATGATGCGTGGACCGTGTGCGGGTCGCGGCGGGGACACACTTGCCGCGTCGGACGATCGGCCTACCGCTGACCTCGATGGTTCTGACCATGTTGCGCGTGCCGCTGTCAGGTGGCCATCCGGGCCAGCCGTTCGGCGGCCGGGGGGTGCGAATAGTAGAACCGCACGTAGACGGG
>JBDHRZ010000135.1:0-7113 GCA_039807845.1 Rhodoferax sp. | reverse complement strand
TGGAAACCGCAGTTGGATGCGCCCAGCAGTGCCGCTATCGGCACGCCAGGCAAGGGTGAACGCTGCGGCTCCAAAGGCGCCTGCGCGCCTTTGGGCAGCGTGAACGGGTACGGCCTGTGGCCGTGCCGCGCCCTGCAACGGTGACGACGCAACGGGTATCCGCCCGCAAGGAGGAGCAATGCAGCATGGCGTGACGAGAGTGGTGCTGATGGATGCATAGCATTGCTCACCTTTCAGGTGAAGATCGTCGAAGCTGCCGAAGCACGCATCCGCGCGGCCTGCGAGACGCATGCAAGCGGTCAACTGCGGTTTCCAGGTTCAGCCTGGAAACCGCCCTTGTCGACGTCGACGACGAGGTCTCTGAAGCGACGCTCCACGGGCGCGGACAGCAGCGCCTCGACCGGCGCCTGCTCCAGGTTCTCGAACAGAGAGTGGAGTGACGAACGACACACTTCCGTCGAAGCACCCTTCGAGCGCTGACGGCGGCGCTTTTCCAGCGACGACGCGATCAAGGTCCGCAAGGCGGGTATTGCGCCAACCGCACCGCATGGCCCGGAGCCCCCAGCTTCTCGCGCCGCACCGCACCCTCAAGCACTACCCGCCTTTTCGGCGAAGACCTTTGCCAAGCGTTCGTCGAGCGTGAGCAACCGCGCCCCCGCGGCCAGCGCGGTGGCAGCAACGATGGCATCGGGCAGGCGCAACAGCCCGCGGCGGCATAGTGCGATCGCCCGCGCCTCGGTGGCGTCGTCGATCGGCAGGACCCGGCACAGGGCCAGCCAGCGCCGCACCGCCTCGTCCTCGGCGTCGGTGAGCCCTGGGTAGCCCAATAGTTCCATGCGCGTGATCTGGCTGACCCCGAAGCGTCCCGGCATGAGCCCGGCACCCTCGGCCAGTGCGACGGCTGCCGCGTGGCCCTTCAACAGCCCGATGACGACGTTGGTGTCGAGCAGATGGTCGACTTGGCCGCTCATCGCCACTCGTCGCGCAGTTGGTCCTGGATCGCCTGCGGCTCGTCGCGCCAGATCGGCGAGGCGCCCAGCGTGCCGACCAAGGCACGCCAGTCGGCGGCCCGGCTCTGGCCCGCGCAGCGATCCAGGGGCGGGCGCGTCGCACCGAGCGGCACCAGCAGCGCGGGCCCCGCGGGGATCGGCACCCCCGGATGCACCGCGCGCACCTGCCCGCTTGCGTCGATCTCGACTTCGATGGTCTGCGTACTCATAAGGCTGCTCCGTGCGCGGCTGCGGGTTGCCACGTGATTGTCCGCCACCGGCGCCGCCCGTGTTCAGACCGCGTAGCCCAGCGTGGCCAGATTCTCCCGTATCACCGCATCCAGCTCCGCGCCGTTGGCCATCTGCTCGGCGAGCTGCGCGGTCAGCCACTCCACCTGAAATCGTCGTCCTCGGCCGCCACGGCGCCCACGTCACGTCCCGGTGTCAGCACATCGCCGTGCTCGGCATTCAAGTCGCGGCCCCGCAGGTGCGGGCTGTCCCGAACGACGGGCAACGCACGCCACATGGCACGTGCCCGCCCGCTCTTCCCCGTGCCCCGTCTCAGAGCCCAGGTCCCCGCTACATATCCGGAACTCCGGCTCGGGGCAGCACCGAAGTCCTCAGCGCCGCTCGGCGCCGCGCGTGTTCACGTACAGGGCGTACAGCGAATGGCTGCTGGCCATGAACAGCCGGTTGTTGTCGGCACCACCGAAACACAGGTTGGCGCAGCGCTCGGGCAGCCGGATGTGGCCGATCGGTTTCCCTTCGGGGTTGAACACCATCACGCCGTCGAGTGCCGCCGCATCGGCGTCGGGCGCGCCATCGCTTCCCCAGCCGGCCCAGATGTTGCCGTCCACGTCGCACTTGATGCCGTCGAACGCCCCGTGACCCCTGGCGTCCAGATGCAGCCGGCGCTCACCGAGCCGGCCGTCGGGCAGCACCGGATAGGCCCAGACCAGCCGGCTCGGCCGCGCGCGGCTCGCGACCACGTAGAGCGTGCGCTCGTCAGGGGAGAAGCACAAGCCGTTGGGCCCGGCCACGTCCTGGATCACGCGCTCGAGCGCGCCCGTGTGCGGGTCGATGCGGTAGACGGCTTCGGGCAGTTCCTGCGCCGCGATGCGCCCCTCGTAGTCGTTGCCGAGCTGGAACGGCGGGTCGGTGAACCAGATCGCGCCGTTGGACTGGCACACCACGTCGTTGGGTGAGTTGAGCCGCTTGCCCTCGAAGCGCTCGGCCAGCGTCACGATGCGGCCGTCGTGCTCGGTGCGGCTGATGCGCCGCGTCACCGCCCCCTCGCACCCGATGAGCCGGCCCTGCAGGTCGCGCGTGTGGCCGTTGGCGTAGTTGGATGGCGCACGGAACACCGAAGCCCCACCGGTGGTCTCGTCCCAGCGGATGATGCGGTTGTTCGGGATGTCGCTCACCAGCAGGTAGCGCCCGTCGCCGAACCAGACCGGTCCCTCCATCCAGCGAAAACCGGTGGCCAGGCGCTCCACGCCGGCGCTGAAGATCCGGTAGCGCGCGAACTCCGGTTCGAGAATCTCGATCGCCGGATCGGGATAGCGCGTCGAAGGCGTCCATCCGTCGGCAACTGCACCCGGTCGATGGTTCGAGGGGTCGGATGCGGGGTGGTGCATGGAATCGTCCACTGTGCCGCCTGCATTCACGCCCATCAGCCGCCGTCAGCCGGTGCAATCGCCGCGCCCGCCGCCCGTGCGTACTCCGCAGACAGCAGACGCCGTGCGTCGCCCACGAAACCGGCCGCAAACAACTGTCCGCCCAACGTGAGTTCGCCTGCCTCGAACGCCGCTGCGCTGCCCGGCGCCGGTACCGGATCCGTGCGCAGGATGCGCTCCTCGTGTTCGGCGGCCGCCGTGCCATCCTGCGGCCGGTAGCCGAGCGCGTAGGCCGCGCGGTTGTCATAGTGCCGCTCGGTCGTATCGGATATCGCGTACACCGTGGAACACATGAGGTCAGGATGTTCGACACCGATCGAAACCAGTTGGGCCAGGTCACGCCAACTGATCCAGTTGCCCATCCGACGCCGGTCCAGCGGTTCGGAATTGGCATTGCCGATGCGCATCATCAACACCTGCATGTCGTACTTGCACGCGTACAGTGTGGCGATCGATTCACCGAATGCCTTGCCCACCCCGTAGCGGCTGTCCGGCCGCAGCGGGGCCGTGACGTCCAGCACCGGGCCGAGCGGCGGGCGCGGGTGCAAACCCACGACATGGTGCGAACTGGCGTAGACGACACGCCGCAGCCCGGCCGCACGCGCGGCGTCGAACGCGCTGATGCAACCCTGCACGCTCAAGCGTACCTGCTCGGGCCACGGCGCATCGCTGGTGCAGGCGGCCAGGTGCAGCAGCGCATCGCAGCCGCGCAACTGTTCGGTCAGCGCCGCCTGGTCGGTGATGTCCAGTTGCACCGCCCGCTCGTTGGCGGCGCAGTCCGGGATCGGGAGCAAGTCGAGCAACACCAGCGAATAGCCCCGCGCCAGCAATTGCGCGCGCAGTCCAGTGCCCACGACGCCGGCCGCCCCCGTGATGGCAAGTGTCTTCATGTTCGTCTCCTGTCTGTGCTGGTGTGGTTGCCCGAGGCGCTGCCAGCCACGCCGGCGGCCTGCAGCAGGCCCCGTGTGTAGCCGAGGGCAAACGCCATGAAGCGCTCGCGCCCTTCGTCGAGTTCGGATACCGGGACATGGTCCGGGCACAGCGGCCCGGCATAGCCGGCACGCTGGTAGGCCCGGATGGCCTGGAACATGTCGACGTCGCCCTCATCGGGAAAGACTTCCTGGAAATCCAGATAGCCGCCCCGGATATTGCGAAAGTGCACCATGAAGATGCGCCCGCTGGCAGCGAATTCCTCGATCACCGGAATCAGGGTCTCGCCCGGCTTGCGCATCATCTCGGCCATCGTCCCCTGGCAGAAGTTCAAGCCATGGTTGCGACTGCCCGAGAGCGCCAGGAAGCGCCGCACGCCCTGCACCGAACCCATCACATGCTCGATGCCGTTCAACCCGCCCGGCGGGTAGGCCGGATCGTGCGGATGACAGGCCAGCCGCACGCCGGCGGCATCGGCCGCCGGCACCAGGCCCTCGACCAGGAAAGAGATCGCATCCCAGGCGGCCTGCTCGCTGACGGCTGGCACGTCGCGCGCGAGTTTCTGCCCGCACAGCGTGGCGGCCGCTGCGCCATCGTCCTGCGGCCCGCCAGGGTAGCCGACGCCCCAGTACGAGTGTTTGCGATCGCGCTCGGGCGAATACTCCGCCAGCACGAAACCGGAATTCGACGCACCACCCCGCCCCGGCTTGAGCCCAGTGCGCGTGATGCCCACCATCTGCACGTTGTACTTCAGGCAGGTGATGCCGGCATCGGCCGCCAGCTCGATGTTGCGCGCCAGGATCGCACGCTGACGCCGCGCGCTCTCCAGGTCGACCAGTGAATCCAGCAGGATGGAGCCGACATCCAGCGCGAACACGTCCAGTTGCAGGCCAAAACCCTCGACCCAGCGGCGGTAGTCGCGCAGCCGCGCAGCGTCCCACAGGCTCACGCCGCCGCTGGCCGAAACCAATTCCGTGCCGCGGTTGTCCAGCACCACGTGTTCGACGCCGAGCTGACTGGACAGGCGCAACCGGCGCTCATCCGGATCGAGAAGCTGTTCACTGATGTACACGCGCGCCCTCCGGGAGCATCACCCATCGATGGCACGATTCTGCTCGCGCCGGGCCGGTCGTTGCACCCGCCATTGCGGCTGCACACTCGCCAGACGCCGCTGGCGTCCCAAACCGTGGAATCAAACGGCAACTGCGCGATCGTTGCTGGCGCTCGCCGCAACGATTCCCGCCTTCGCCCTGGTGCCTGGCGCGCTGCAGCGCGCCGCTGCGGCGCGACGCGATGCGATGCGATGCGATGCGGCCGCAAGCATGCCAGACAGGCCGCTCAGGAACACGCCATGGCAGTCGCTGACTTCCTCAGGAACGGTTGGCGCCATGCGCGACGCGTGGGGCGCTCACAAATCCAGTTCAAACAGTTGCCCCGACAGCGGTGCGCTGGCCAGCGCATCGAGCGCCACGCTGTGGCGCGCGCTGGTCACGTACAGGCGATCCATGCGCGCGCCGCCCACGGCCAGGTCGGTCGGACTGGGCACGGGCAGGCCGATCACGCGATCCAGCGCGCCATCCAGGGAAAAGCGCACCACGCTCCAGCCGTTGCGCAACGCGGTCCAGATGCCGTCGTCCCGGTCGAAGGCCAGGCCGCTGAGCTGTCCCGAGCCCTTGAGCACGCTGGCCAGGCGGCGGAGCGCGGAGGACCCCGGCTGCAGTCTGAGGATCGATCCGGACGCCGGTGCCGTGGCGTAGAAGCACTGATCGGACGCCCGCCAGCGCAGGCACTGCAGCGGCTCCCGGCTGCGCCAGCGCACATCGAGACGACCATCGGGCTGCACGACGCCGACCACCGTGCCACTGTCCGGCGTCGCCACCGCCGCCCACAACCCGCCTTCGGGGCCGTTGCAGATCGACTGCAGGCCCGGCAGCGACCACGTCGGCGGCAAGCCATCACGATCGGCCGCAACGCCGCGCGCCTGTCCCACCCGCGAGCCTGGTCCGGGGACGGAACTGCCCGACGCCGCTCGGTGATTCCCTTCCATCCCGAGCGTGACCACCCCGCCTTCGTGCACGACCGCCAGGCCGCCGGCGTGCTGCACGAGACCCAGCACGGGAGACTCCAGCGTGAGCAGTTGATGATCCCCCCGTGCGTCGAACCGGCGCACCGAGGGCGCCAGCACGTCGGCCCAATGGAGCGCCTGGCGCTGCTCGCACCACAGCGGAAAGGCGCCGTGGAAGGCCCATGGGCCATCGAGCGGCCGGGCGGCGCTGGCCTGTGGGGCCTGCGGCTCGTCGCGCAGTTGCGCACCGGCGCGCAGCGCGGCCTCGGCCACTTCCGGCCCGAGCAGATCGAGCCGCTCACGCGTCATGCGGTAGGCCGGCGCCGCGATGCTGATGGCCCCGCGCACACGACCCTGTCCGTCGATCACCGGCGCCCCGACGCAGCGCACCTGGTCGAGGATCTCCTCGTCATCGATTGCGTAGCCGCGCGCCTGCGTGAGACGCAGTTCGGCCAGCAGACGCCGCCGGTCGGTGATGGTCGATGCGGTGAGCGGCCTGAGCACCAGCGACTGCAGCAAGGCGTCGCGCCGGGGCGCATCGAGCCGCGAGAGGATCGCCTTGCCCTGGCTGGTGCAGTACAGCGGCTTGCGCTGGCCCAGCACCGCGGCCGAACGGTGGCTGTGCGCACCGTCGCAGCGTTCCAGCGAGAGCACCTCCAGCCCGTCGAGCACGCCCAGGTAGCAGGTCTCGCCAGTGAGGTCGCGCAGTGCGCGCATCTCGACCAGGCAGGCGGCGGCGAGGTCCGGCGACGCGTGGGCCTGGCGCGCCATCTCGAAGCAGCGAAACCCCAGGCAGTACACCTTGCGCAGCGCGTCGCGGCGCAGCAGGCCGCGCTTGACCAGCGTCGCCAGCAAGCGGTAACTGGTGGTGCGCGGGATGGCAAGCCGATCGGCGATGTCGGCCTGCGCCATGCCTTCGGCCGAAGCCGCAACGAGATCGAGCACATCGAGCGCCTTGTCGAGCGCGCCCGTGCCCTCGCCGTGGTGTGATTCCGTCCTGGTCAATCCTGATTCTCCTGTCAGCTGTCGCCGCACGACCGTCGCGCGGCCAGCACCGTACGCCAGCGCCTTGATGGCAAGGCTACGGTCGCGGAGCCGAGGCGTACTTGCCACGCATTCTGCCCAAGAGATCGGCAAGACTCGCTGCACCCCCGTCTGCGGTCGATCAGCGGGCGACGCGGATGTGGCGACGCGGATGTGGCGACGCGGATGTGGGGGCGCGGATGACCGGTCTGCGCGGTATATTCGACGCCTGCCCGGTACCCACCCGTGCCCAAGGCTGCAATTGCCCCATGGACCCACACACCTGGCTGCTGTACCTGCTCGCTTCGATCGGCCTGTCGCTCTCGCCCGGCCCGAACGGCCTGCTGGCTCTGGCGCACGGCGCCATCCACGGCCGGCGCAAGACCCTCTTCACGATCTTCGGCGGCGCACTGGGGTTCGTCGCGGTGAA
>JBDHRZ010000134.1:0-7131 GCA_039807845.1 Rhodoferax sp. | reverse complement strand
TCGCTTGGCGTAGTGGCTCGCGAAGGTGGTCTGCAATTCGTCGCACACGCGCTGCTGCAGGCGTTGGCGCACACCGTCGCCTGCCTTGGCGAGGAACGGGAACAGCAGCCAGCCGCCGACGCCCCAGGCCATGCCGACGTTGCGCACGATCTCGGTGGGTCCGGTGTCCAGACTGCCGTAGAGATAGACCTGCTTGTGCGTGTTCGAGCCGTAGCGGCTGAAGCCGGTCGCGCTCCGGTTGATCGCCGCCTCCATGGCACCCAGGATCCGGCTCGCGAGCCGCCCGCCCCCGATCGCATCGAAGGCGATCGTCGCGCCGGTGGCGGCGATCGCATCGGTCAGCCACTCGAGAAAATCAGGGGCGGTGCTGTCGAGCACATGGAGCGCACCCTGGGCACGCAGCAGTTCAACCTGCGCGGCCGAGCGCACGATGCACACCAGGCCCACGCCGTCGTTCAGGCAGATACGGTTGAGCATCTGGCCGAGGTTGGATGCGGCCGCGGTGTGCACGATGGCGCGGTGGCCTTCGCGGCGCATCGTCTCGACCATGCCGAGCGCGGTCAGCGGGTTGACGAAGCACGACGCACCATCGACCGGCGCGACGCCTGGTGGCAGCGCCATCACCTCGGCGGCCGCGATCAGGCGGTACTGCGCGTACATCGCACCGCCGACCAGCGCGACAGTGCGACCGAGCAGTGCCTGCGCCGGTGCCGATTCGCCGGCCGCCACCACCACCCCTGCACCCTCGTTGCCCACCGGCATCGGCTGGCCGACGCGGCCGGCCAGCGCCGGCAGCGCGCGCTCGGGGATACGCGCACGCACCACCGGGCGTGCCGCGCTGCCGCCGACCTGCACCGTCGAGAGGTCGGCCGGACCGAACAGCAGGCCGAGATCGGATGGATTGATCGGCGTGGCCTCGACGCGCACCAGTACCTGGTCGGCTGCGGGCGCGGCGAAGGTCTGCTCGACCAGGGACAGTTCGAGTTCGCCGTCGGCCTTGACGAGCGAGCGCAATTGCAGGCCAGTGGTTTCGGACATCCGGACCTCCTTGTAGGAACGCACCGTCCAGTGTCGCAGAACCGATTCGCGTGCGCGCGCTGCCGCGGTGCAACCGCATCGCCGCATGCACCGGACTTCGCTGCCACGAAGCCACCGCAGAACGCACGTCGCGATTGCGGTCGAACACAGGACCGGAAGCCGGCGTGAGGACGGCACGCGACGCTGCGCAGGGATTGCGCGGCTACAGGACCTCGACGAGCCGCATATGGGCAAACCGCGAGCGCTCCCACAGCGCCTCGGTGCTGGAATTGTGACGCAGCAGCAGCGCCTGCACCAGCGGCTCGAGCGCAGTCTGGTCCGGATCGGCCAGCAGCACATAGCGCGGCTCCTGCTGGCTGACGTCCTCGTCCAGTCGCGCGACCCAGTCGAGTTCGACCAGCGCTTCCAGTGCCGAGCCGATGCCCAGCGGACTCACCCGCAGCGCGCGCGCCATTTGCGACACGGTTTGGCCGTAGCCCGCCAGATCGCGCGCCCGGTGCAGCAGCCGCAGCGTCTCCAGCGCCAGCTGGAAGCGCCAGCCGGCGCCCAGGTTGCGCCGCGCGACCCCGAGCATCAGGCTGGGCAGGTAGGCCACGATCACTGCACCGAGCAACACGATGACCCAGACCAGGTAGATCCACACCAGCAGGATCGGCACCGTGGCGAAGGCACCATAGACCACCGAATAGGTGGGCACCCTGGCCAGGTAGAGCACGAGCACGCTCCTGGCCAGTTCCATCGCAATCGACACGAACAACCCGCCGACCCAGGCATGGGACCATCGGACGCGCGTGTTCGGCACGTAGCGGTACATCGCCGCGGCCCCAAAGCCGATCACGAGAAACTGCAGCACATCGAGCAGCCAGCCCAGCCAGCCCGCGCCGGCGGACAGCCCGCGCGACAGACCCACTGCGTACGAGGTCAGGGTGATGCTGGCGCTCAGCAGCAGCGGCCCGAGCGTGATCGCGGCCCAGTACACCAGCAGGCGCTGCGCCAGCCGGCGCTTGTGCCGCACCCGCCAGATGCCGTTGAGCGTACGGTCGATCGTGAGCATCAACGCCAGCGCAGTGGCCAGCAGGAACACCAGCCCGACGCCACCGAGCTGGCTGGCCTGGCGCGAGAACTGCGTCAGGTAGCCCAGCACCTGGCGCGCGATCGCGTCGGGCACCAGGTTGTCGACCAGCCAGCGCTGCAGCACCAGCTGCATCTTGCCGAACATCGGAAACGCGGTGAAGATCGCCAGCGCCACGGTGAACAGGGGCACCAGGGCGATGGTGGTGGTGAAGGTCAGGCTGCTGGCGGTCAGGCCGAGCCGGTCGTCCCGGAACCGTTCACGCAAGGTGAGGACCGTGTCGGCCCATGGGAATCGGTTCAGGTCATCCAGCAGGGAACGCAGGCGGGCAGGCACGGGCATGGCCGGTATGATGCCACCAGCTCGAAGCCGCCATGACGCAAGCGCCTGCCCCGACCGTCGCCCTCACCCGCAGCCTGGCCGTGGCAAGCCTGGTCGGGCTGATCGCGCTCGGCCTGGCCTGGGAATTGTGGCTCGCCCCGCTGCGCCCGGGCGGGTCCTGGCTCGCGCTCAAGGTGCTGCCGCTGTGCCTGCCGCTTGCCGGCCTGCTGAAAAACCGCATGTACACCTATCGCTGGGTGAGCCTGCTGGTGTGGCTGTACTTCGCCGAAGGCGTGGTACGCGCCTGGGGCGACCGGCCGCCGGGCAACTGGCTGGCGCTGGTGCAGGTCGCCCTGTGCATCGTGTTGTTCTGTGCCTGCGCGCTGCACGTGCGGCTGCGCCTGCGCAATGCCGCGACAAGGCAGCCACCAGCCACCGGAGCGTCCGCGGCATGAGCCGCATCCGCGATGCGCGGCTTCGCCGCCGCAGCGTCGATGAAGGATGACGCGCACCGCGCGTTGCATACGACTTCACGAGACTAACCATGACGACGAAGCTCCAGAGCATACTGGACGGCTTGCGCGCCAGTGTCGGCAGCGCCCACGTACTGACCCACGCGCAGCCTGACGCCGACCTCGACGCCTGGGAGCAGGACTGGCGCAAGCGTGCCCGTGGCAGGGCGCTGGCCGTGGTGCGCCCGGGTTCGACCGACGAGGTCGCAGCGGTGGTGCGGCTGTGCGCGCAAATGCAGCACGACAGCGGCGTCAGCATCGTGCCGCAAGGCGGCAACACCAGCATGGTGGTGGGCGCGGTGCCCGACGCATCCGGCCTGCAACTGGTGCTCAGCCTGCAGCGCATGAACCGGGTGCTGGAACTCGACGCCGGCAACCTGACGCTCACGGCGCAAGCCGGCTGCGTGCTGCAAAGCCTGCAGGAAGCCGCGCGCGACGTCGGTCTGCTGTTCCCGCTCAGCCTGGCCGCGGAAGGAAGCTGCACGCTGGGCGGCAACCTGGCGACGAACGCCGGCGGCACCCAGGTCGTGCGCTACGGCAACACGCGCGACCTCTGCCTCGGGCTGGAGGTGGTCACGGCGCAGGGCGCCATCTGGAACGGACTCTCGGGGCTGCGCAAGGACAACACCGGCTACGACCTGCGCAACCTGTTCATCGGCTCGGAGGGCACCCTGGGCGTGATCACGGCCGGCACCATGAAGCTGATGCCGCTGCCGGCGGCCCAGTTGACGGCCTGGGCCGCGGTGCCATCGATGGAGCATGCGGTGGACCTGCTCGGGCTGGCGCACCGCACGCTGGGCGCCGGACTCACCGGCTTCGAGGTCATGAACCAGTTCGCCCTGTCGTTGGTGGCGCAGCACATGCCGCAACTGCACGTGCCGCTGTACCAGGCAAGCCCCTGGTGCGTGCTGTTCGAACTGTCCGACCACGAATCCGAGGATCACGCACGCGCGCAGTTCGAGCGTCTGCTGCAGTCGGGCATGGAGCGGGGCTGCATCAGCGACGGCGTGGTGGCCGAGAGCATCGCGCAGGCCACGGCGCTGTGGCAGATTCGCGAAAACATCCCGGTGGCGCAGGCGATCGAAGGCCTCAACATCAAGCACGACATCTCGATCCCGATCTCGCGCATCCCCGAATTCGTGCGCCACACCGACGCCGCGCTCGCGCACGCCCTGCCCGGCATCCGCCTGGTCGACTACGGACACCTGGGCGACGGCAACCTGCACTACAACGTGCAGGCTCCCGTTGGGCAGGACGCCGCCGTGTTCCTGCGCGATCAGGAGGCCACGGTCAACACGATCGTGTTCGACGCGGTGGCGCACTTCGGCGGCTCGATCTCGGCCGAGCACGGCATCGGCAGCCTGAAGGTCGACAAGCTGCCGCGCTACAAGTCGGCGGTGGCGCTGGAGATGATGCGTGCGATCAAGCGTGCACTCGATCCGGCCGGGCTGATGAACCCCGGACGGGTGCTGCGGCCGTAGCAGCAGCCCCCTGGCATGGCCGCGGCCGACCCGTCGCGGCTGCCGTGGCAACCCTTCGACGAGGACAGACGCGCCATGCGCCGCCAGGCGCTATCCGATGCATCGCCAGATGGCAGGGCGTGATCGCTTCAGGTGGACTAATTACGGCATCGCGCATGAAGAAAAACGGTTCTTGCACGCTCACCGTCGTGTGCTCAGAATCCGTCCGCCCACACGATGCGGGCGATGCAACTACTGGAGACAACCGATGAACCCGTCTTTCCCTCTCACACGCCGCAGCGTGCTCGGCGCAGGCGTCGCCGCCGGTGCCAGCGCATTCCTCTCGATCCAGGCATTGGCGCAGAACAAGGTCAAGGTCAACATGCAGTTGGGGTGGATCGCCGGTGGCAACCAGATCGGCGAGGTGGTGGCCAAGCGCCTGGGCTACTACGACACCGAGGGCATCGACTTCGCGATCCAGCCTGGTGGGCCGAACGTCGACGGCGTGGCGGTCGTCGCATCGGGCCGTTTCGAGGTCGGCCAGGTCTCGTCCAGCCCCTCGTGCATGCTGGCGGTATCGCAGGACGTGCCGATCCAGGTCTTCGCGACCGGCCTGCAGCAGCACCCCTACGCGTTCTTCTCGCTCAAGAAGAAGCCCGTGCGCACGCCGCAGGACATGGTCGGCAAGAAGATCGGCATCCAGTCCACCGGAATGGTGCTGCTGCGCGCCCTGCTGGCCAAGAACAAGATCGACGAGAAGTCGATGACCGTCATCCCGATCGGCGCCGACATGACGCCGCTGCTCACCGGGCAGGTCGATGTGGTCACCGGTTGGCTGACCAACACCTCGGCGCTCAAGCCACTGGGCGCCGAGCGGGTCGACATGAAGCTCTGGGACACCGGCGTGCGGCTCTACGCGCTGCCGTATTACGCGACCACCGACACCATCAGGCGCAGGCCCGAAGTCCTGCAGCGCTACCTGCGTGCCACCGCGCGCGGCTGGGCCTATGCGAACAAGAACCGCGACGCTGCGGTCGACCTGCTGATCAAGGAATATCCCAACCTGGACCGCGCGGATGAACGCGTGGCGGTCGATGCGCTGATGGAGTTCGCCTACAACGACCTGACCAGCAAGAACGGCTGGGGCACGATGGACAAGGTGGTCTGGCAGGAACAGATCGAGCAGTACGCCGCGCTCGGCCAGTTCACGAAACGCACGCCGAAGGTGGACGAGGTGATGACGATGGACATCCTCAACGCCACGCGCGAATACCGCCTGCGCAACTCGTAGTCGCCCGGGCCGCGAGCCGCCATGACCAGTTCCACCTTGCTTGCGCCACGCGCACAAGGCGCTGCGGCCGCCACCACGCGGGCCGATGCCGCGAGCGGTTTTTCCATCAGCTGCCGGGGTATCACGGTGCGCTTCTTCACCGAGCGGCGCAGCGTGACCGCCTTGCAGGACATCAGCCTGGACGTCCGCGATGGCGAATTCCTCACCTTGCTCGGCCCCTCGGGATGCGGCAAGTCGACCTTCCTGCGCGTGGTGGCCGACCTGATCACGCCCACCAGCGGAACCCTCACCGTGCTGGGCGTGAAGCCGCAAGCGGCGCGACTGCGGCGCGACATCGGTTTCGTGTTCCAGGATGCCGCGCTGCTGCCGTGGCGCACCGCGCTGCAGAACGTGGAGTTGCCGCGCGAGGTGGCCAAGGGCCGTGCCGACACCAGCCGGGCGGCGCGCGCCACGCCGCGCGAACTGCTCGAGCTGGTCGGACTCATGGGCAGCGAGAACGCCTACCCGCACGAACTCTCGGGCGGCATGCGCCAGCGCGTGGCGATCGCGCGCGCGCTGGTGAGCGACCCGCGGGTGCTGCTGATGGACGAGCCGTTCGGCGCGCTGGACGAGATCACGCGCGATCGGCTCAACGAAGAATTGCTACGCGTCTGGCGCGAGTTGGGCATGACGGTGCTGTTCGTGACGCACAGCATCTACGAAGCCGCCTTCCTCGGCCAGCGCGTGCTGATGCTGGCGGCCAACCCGGGACGGGTGAAGGAACTGGTGCCGACGAACCTGCCGGCCGACCGCGGCCTGGACATCCGCGAAACGCCGAGATTCGTGGAACTCGCCGCGCACCTGCGCCGGGTACTGGAAACCTGCTGAGGGAAGCACCATGCCGAGCAACACCGCCCACATGCCGAGCGCAGTGCCGACGGACGCCGACGCGCAACTGCTGGCGCACCAGGCCCAGCGCAAGCGCCTGCTCTGGCGCCGGCGCATCATGCCGGCGATCGGCGTCTTCATCCTGCTGTTCACCTGGTGGGCGCTGGTCGCCGGCCTGGGCGTGAAGCCCTTCATCGCGCCGTCGCCATTCCTGGTGCTCCAGACCCTCGCCGCCAAGCGGGCCGTGCTGCTGGACAACCTGATCCCCACGGCAATGGAAGCGGCCGGTGGTTTCCTGATCGGCAACGTGGTGGCGATCGCCATCGCGACCGTGTTCGTGCACAACAAGACGATGTACGAGGTCTTCTTCCCGGTCGCGCTGATGCTCAACGCGATCCCGATCGTGGCCAAGGCGCCGGTGCTGGTGCTGCTGATGGGCAACGGCGTGGAGCCCAAGATCGCGATCGCGGCGCTGGTGTGCTTCTTCCCCTCGCTCGTGAACATGGTGCGCGGCCTGGACGCGGCCAACCCGCAGGCGATGGAACTGATGCGCGTGCTGTCCGCCAGCAA
>JBDHRZ010000133.1:0-7142 GCA_039807845.1 Rhodoferax sp. | reverse complement strand
CGCAGTTACGGCGTGCCCAGCCTGGAAGACACGCGCGCGGTACGCATCAGCCTGCAACTGGCACAGGAGGAACTGGCCCAATGGCTGGGCGCCTCGCGCCAGCGCGTCAACCAGGAACTCAAGGCTTTGGAGCGCGAGGCGTGCATCGGCATCGAGCCCGGCGGCCTGATCGTGCGCGATACGGCCAAGCTGATGCACCTGGCCCAGCCGGATTGAACCTGGCAGCCGCAGATGACCGCTTGCAACAGTGAAGGACCTTTGAGATGAGCGATTTCGAGCAATTCGTCGGTACCCGGCCGGTCAGCGAACAGCACCGGTTCGACATCGGCGCCCTGTCGGCCTGGCTGGCGCAACACCTGGAAGGTTTCCAGGGCCCCTTGACGGTGGAGTTGTTCAAGGGCGGCCAGTCCAACCCGACCTACAAGCTGGTCACGCCGCAGCGCCAGTACGTGATGCGTGCCAAGCCGGGGCCGGTGGCCCGGTTGCTGCCATCGGCGCACGCGATCGAGCGCGAGTACCGCGTGATGGCCGCCTTGCAGGGCACCGACGTCCCGGTGGCGCGCATGCACTGCCTGTGCGAGGACGAGTCCGTGATCGGGCGCGCGTTCTACGTGATGGAGTTCGTCCGCGGGCGCGTGCTGTGGGACCAGGCGCTGCCCGGCATGGCCGCGAGCGAGCGCGCCGCAATCTACGCCGAGATGAACCGCGTCATCGCCGCGCTACACAGCGTCGATCCGGCGGCGCTTGGCCTGTCCGACTACGGCAAGCCGGGCAACTATTTCGAGCGCCAGATCGGCCGCTGGAGCAAGCAGTACGCCGCCTCCATCACCGAACCGATTCCCGAGATGGACCGGCTCATCGCCTGGCTGCCCGAGAACATCCCCGAGCACGCGCGCGGAACCGGCCTCACGCGCATCGTGCACGGCGACTTCCGCATGGACAACCTGATGTTCCACCCGAGCGAGCCGCGCGTGCTGGCCGTGCTCGACTGGGAGTTGTCCACGCTGGGCCATCCGCTGGCCGACTTCAGCTACCACTGCATGGCCTGGCACATCCCGCCGGGCGCGTTCCGCGGCATCGGGGGGCTGGACGTCGAACAGTTGGGCATACCCACCGAACAGGCGTATATCCGGCGCTACTGCGAGCGCACCGGGCTGGCCACCCCGGACGCGCTCGCGGTGGACTGGAGTTTCTATCTCGCCTACAACCTGTTTCGCCTCGCCGCCATCCTGCAAGGCATTGCCAAGCGCGCCGTCATCGGCACGGCCTCCAGTCCGGAGGCGGCAAGCGCCGGCGCCAGGGCGCGCGGCCTGGCCGAACTGGCCTGGAAAATGGCACAACGGGCCAGAGAGCCTGTGAAGCCATGAATCGGCACGAACATCAGGCCGCGCCGTCCGACCACAAGGCGTCGAGGTCGGCGAAGCGCCACCGGGCAGGGTCTTCCCGGCTCACGATCCGCTCCTTGCAGCCAGGCGCCGACAGGTCGACCGTGTGCGGCTCCACCCGCCGTGCATCGGCCACCTGATAGAACGATCGCACACGCGGCAAGGTCGGCGACGATGCAGACTGCTCGACCACCACGCCCAGATACCCGGTATTGAGCCGCACCAGCGAGCCCACCGGGTAGATGCCCAGTGTCCTGGCAAACGCCTGGAACACGTGCAGGTCGAAATGCCCCTGGGCCCACTGTCCCATCCGGCGCAGTGATTCGGACGGATCCCAGCCCGCCTTGTACGGGCGGTTCGAGGTGATCGCGTCGTACACGTCGCACACTGCACCCATGCGCGCCATGAGGCTGATTTCCTCGCCCTTCAGCCCCTCGGGATAGCCCGAACCATCGGTCTTTTCGTGGTGGTGCAGGCAGACGTCCAGCGCAACCTGGTCGATCCCGTGGGCTTCGAGCAGAAAGGCGTGGCCTTTGGACGGATGGTCCTTGACGAGCGCGAATTCCGCATCGGTCAGCTTGCCCGGCTTGTTCAGCACGGCGCTGGGCACCAGCATCTCGCCCACGTCATGCAGCAGCCCGGCCACGCCGGCCGAGCGCACCGTCTCCTCGTCCTGGCCGAGCGCGCGCGCGAGCGCGATCATCATCGCGCACACCGCCACCGAGTGCATGTAGGTGTAGTCGTCTGCCGTCTTGAGCCGCGCCAGGCTGATCAGCGCACTGGTATTGCGCGCCACCGAGTCGGCAATCGACTCGACCAGGTCGTCGACGCTGGCCGCATCGACCGCGTTGCCCATGCGGGCCTCCTGGAACATCGTGGTGACGGCCTCACGGCCCGCGGCACAGATCAACCGTGCCCGATCGAGTTCATCGGCCAGCGGAACCGGCACGGGCTTGACCCGAGGCGGCGCCACGTCGCTGGTGAGCGGCATGAGCGGCACCCGCTCGGTCGCCGGCCACACGTCGACACCCTTGTCGGTGTCGATCCAGACCTCGCGCACCTTGCTCGCGCGCAGCATCGCGATGTCCTTCGGGTCGCGGATCACGAAGCGCGAGCGCCAGAACGGGTTGGCCAGCCACGAACTGCCGACCTCCAGCAGGAACATTCCGGGCTCGAGATCGTCGACGCTGATCTTCTTGCGCATTGCGCCCTCCCTTCGCCGGACCCGGGCGACAGGGCTGAGCCTTCAGTGCAGGTGGCGCGGCTTGCGGCCACCGCCATGGCCGGAACCGCCATGTCCGCCGCCCGGCCCGCGCCGCGGCTTGCCGATTTCCAGCGAACTGACCAGGTCGTCGAAACGCTGCGCGAACAGCTTGTCCACCTCGGCGACCACGCCCGAGAGTTCGGAGCCATCGAAATGGCGCTCCATCAGCGCCACCAGATCCTGCACCAGCAGGTCGCGCTGCACCTGCATGATCGCCGCCGGGTTGGGCCCGACGAACAGCATCAGGAAGTCGTCGCGCGCCTCGGCCTCCGGGTCGTCCTCGGCATCATCGTCGTCGTACTCGGTATCGTAGAAGCTGACCTCGATCGCCGCGCCCGACTCCGCCAGTTCATTGAGGTTCATGCACATCTCGTCGAGCGTCTGGCGGAAGTCATCGTCGCCGCCGACCGTCCAGCAGAACTGCAGCGTGTGGCTGGGCGCATCGAAACGGATGCCGGGTTCGTCCTCGTAGGCACTGCGCGCACCATCGGCAAGCGAACGAGCACCGGCGTACTTCCAGATCGGCCGCAGCGCCTCCTGGATCTGCTCGAACTGAACCACCGCACGCAGCAGCACCTCGCCATGCAGGTGGATTTCAAAGGGAGGATCGGAGCGTGACATGGAGACAGATCGGATTCGGCGGTGGGCGCAACAGGCAGATGAACGACAGCGGGCCGGCAAGCTGCAGTGTCGAAAAGGCGCTCCTTCTGGGTACATCGCCTCCGGGTCGGCCGGGTTGAGGGCCGCGGCCCGCGCCTGGCGACTCGGGAGTGCCATTGTGCCACGCCGGCTGGGATGCAAGGTGACGACCTTCCGACCAACAGCGTCGGGGAATGGTGCCCGGAACCGGCATCGAACCGGTACGCCCCTTATGCAGGAAAGCGGCGGATTTTAAGTCCGCTGTGTCTACCAATTCCACCATCCGGGCAAGCGGCGCGGGCGCCAGGTGGCGCCCCGGCGGCAAGTGTAGTGGAAGCCTCAGAGGCTGAGAGGCGATCCCATGCGCCCGCGCCGGGGCGGCCAAGGGCCTTGAGCAAGGCGCGGCGCGCCGCCCGCACTCGCGTGCGGGCAAGCGACGCAACGCCGCACAGGGCTCTTGGGGGCCTCGGCCCTTCGGGTAAGCCCCGAAAACGGCCGGACTCGGCGTTGCGAAGCCTCGCTGGGTCCCGGACCCAGCTTCGTTTCGCGCCTTGATTCGGGCCGTTTTCGGGGCTTACGCGGGTGCATGGGATCGCCTCTCAGCCTCTCACGCGACGCCGCGCGCCTGGCCGCCCCAGTGTGCCTGGCGCAGCACGCGCTTCAGGACCTTGCCGCTGGGATTGCGCGGCAATTCGGTGACGAACTCGTAGCGGCGCGGGATCTTGTAGCCACCCAGACGCAGGCGGCAGAACTCGATCAGCGCTTGCGCAGTCGGGGGAGCGCCGCGGCACACGCACACGGCCAGCAGCGCCTCGCCCCAGCGCTCGTCGGGCACGCCGATCACCGCCACGTCCACGATGTCGGGGTGTTCCAGCAACACCGCCTCGACCTCGCGCGGGTAGATGTTGCTGCCGCCGCTCACCACCATGTCCTTCAGGCGGTCACACAGGTAGATGTAGCCCTCGGCGTCGATGCGCGCGACGTCGCCGGTGTGCAGCCAGCCGTCGCGGATCGCCTCGGCCGTAGCCTCGGGGTTGCGCCAGTAGCCCTTCATGACGTTGGGCCCGCGCACCAGCAGTTCCCCTTGCTCGTCGACGCCCAGATCCCTGCCGTCGGCGCCGACGATGCGCACCTGCGCCAGCACGGCGCGCCCGGTGGAGCGCAGCAGATGCTCGTGGCCGGCGAGCGCGCGCGCATGGTCGACCTCGTTGAGGTAGACGAAACCGCCGGTGGCTTCGGTCAGGCCGTAGCCCTGCACCAGGTCGCAGCGGAACACCGCCAGTGCGCGGCGCAGCAGTGGCACGCCGATCGGCGCAGCGCCGTAATAGATGACACGCAGGTCGGCAAAGCGGCGCTGCGCGATCCCGGGCATGTCGACCAGCGACTGCATGATCGCCGGCACCATGTTGCATGAGTTGATGCGCGCGCGCTCGAGCGTGTCGATGAACGCCTGCGCCTCGAAGTGCGCCATCAGCACCACCGTGCCGCCCTTGACCGCCGCATTGATGATGCGGTTGATGCCAGCAGCGTGGTACAGCGGCGTCGTCACCAGCGCGCGCTCACCCGGGGCCTTGCTCGCCGGCGACGCGCTCATGGCCTGCTCCACGTGCGCGATCGCGTTGCGATGGCTGATCATGACACCCTTGGGCAGGCCGGTGGTGCCGCTGGTGTAGATCAGGTAGAGCATGTCCTGCGGATCGACCGCCACCGCCGGCTTGTCGGCGGCCTGGCCTGCCAGCAAGTCGTCGAACCGCTGCCAGCCGGGCGGCAGCAAGGCCTCCCCACCCAGCAGCGCCACCTGCTCGAGGCCCGGGAACTCCCGTGGCAGCGCGAGGCCGTCGAGCGCGCGGACGTAGGCATCGCCAGCGGCGAACACCATGCGCGGCTGCGCGTCGGCGAGCACGGCGTGCCACTCACGCGGCGCGAGCCGGTAGTTCAGGATGAACGGCGCCACGCCGATCTTGGCCGCTGCCATGAGCATGACGCCGATCTCGATGGCGTTCTCCGACAGATAGGCGATTCGGTCACCCACCACCAGGCCGCGCGCCAGCATGCCGCGCGCCCAGCGGTTGGCCCAGGCGTCGGCATCTGCGTAGCGCAACTCACGCCCGCCCATGATCAGGAACGGCAGGTCGGGGCGCGCCTTCGCCGTGTACTCGAACCAGTCTGTGACCCTGTATCCCGGCATCTGCCTACCTCGACGTTCCCCTGAACCTTGATCCACTCTCGAGGTGGATCACCGTAACAAGTCGTGATTCATGATCCCAGGTGACCCACGCGACGCATGAAAGTTGGCCGATGAGAGCAGCGGCTCAAACCACGCTCGGCCGCTCGTAGATCAGCCCATGGGCAGACCACCAGACCACGCGCCGCGCGCGCAGCGACGCCACTTCCTGCGGCGCCAGCTCCAGCAACCGCACGAGCACATCCTCGGTCTGCTCGCCCAGCCCGGGCATCGCGGCAAATGGTTCGGGTGGCCGGCCGGTGAAGCGGATCGGGTCGCCAGCCACCTGCAGCAACCGGCCCAGCGGATGAGCGGCATCGAAGCCAGCCAGCATGCCGCGCGATTGCGCCTGCGGATGCGCGAATGCCTCCCGGATCGAGTGCACGGTCGCACCCGGAATGCCGAGCTGCACGCAGCGATCCTGCCACACCTGAGCGTCCTGCGTCGCCACCGCTGCAGCGACCCGTGCGTTGAGTGCGTCCTCGTTGCGCTGGCGCTGCACCTGAGTGGCAAAGCGCGCATCGTGCTCCCACTCGGGATGCCCCAGCGCCTGGCAGGCCTTGCCCCAGAACTGGTGCGTGATCGCCAGCACGAACCAGCGGCCGTCGTGCGCACGAAACGGCCCGTACGGCAGAGCCCCGCTGCCCCCCCGGTGTGCCTCGGCCTGGTAGCGTCGCCCGGCCATCGCAGTGGGCACGCGATAGGCGTGCAGCGCGAGTTGCGCGTCCAACAGACCCACGTCGAGCCAGGCACCGCTGTCGGTGCGCTGGCGGCGCAGCAGCGCGGCGAGGATGTTCACCACCGCGTAGAGCGCACCCGCAATGCCACCGATCGGATTGCCCCAGCGCACCGGCATGGCGTGCGTGCGACCGTTGCCGGTGATACTCATGACACCGCCGGCCGCCTGGATGGTGGCGTCGTAGGCCGGCTGCATCGCCCACGGGCCCTGCTGCCCATAACCGGACACCGAACACACGACCAGCCCCGGGTGGGCGTTGCGCAGCACGTCCGCGCCGAGCCCGAGCCGCGCCATCACGCCGGGCTTGTGGTTCTCGCAGACCACGTCGGCCAGCCGTGCCAGACGCAGTGCCAGATCGCGCCCGGCCGGGTCCTTCAGGTCGATCGCCACGCTGCGCTTGTTGCGGTTCAAGCCGAAGCCGTAGCTGATGTCACGCCGCACCTTCCCGGCTTCGGGCGCGACCAGCGGTGCGGGGTCGCCGGCCGGCGGACGCTCGATCTTCAGCACGGTGGCGCCCAAGTCGGCCAGGATCTGCGTGCCCAGCGTGCCGCTGGGTTCGTCGCCGCAGAACTCGAGCACCAGGGTGCCAGCCAGAGGGCCTGCACGACCGGCCAGCGCAGCGATGCGTGCGCGCAACCGGGCGTCCGTGACATCGTCGTCTGCCGGTTGCGACATGGGTGAAGGCGGTTTGGCGAGCGTGCGCGCACCGCTTGCACGCGGATCGTCTGCCGGCTGCACCGCAGTTGGGAGTCCATCATCTGCAGGGCGCATCACCGGTGAGGGCCGTTCGTCTGCCCCGGCTTTCAGCCAGTCCAGGATGGCGTCGGTATCGGCCCCCTGCTCCACCGGCGCACGCTGCGGAAATGCTGCCTCGCCCACCCAGCGCACGGG
>JBDHRZ010000132.1:0-7209 GCA_039807845.1 Rhodoferax sp. | reverse complement strand
ACGAGGATCGAGGGGTCTCCCTGGCTGATCGCCATCGCACGGCGCAACTGGAGTTCGGCCATGGGGCCGAGGATCAGGCCAATCAGCGCCGGGGCAACGGGCACCGAGAAGCAGCGAAACAGGTAGCCGACGAGACCCAGCACGGCCAGCAGGACGAGGTCGACCCAGGAGCGGGACATGCCCCAGACGCCGACCAGCGAGAAGACCAGAATGCCACCATACAGGTACGGCGCCGGGATGGACAGCAATTTGACCCACACCCGCGCCATCGGCAGATTCAGCACCAGCAGCATGAGGTTGCCGATGTAGAGCGACGCGATGATGCTCCACACCAGCGGGGCCTGGTCCGTGAACAGGGTCGGCCCCGGGTTGAGGCCATAGTTCTGGAAGGCCGCCAGCATGACGGCGGCCGTCGCCGAAGTCGGCAGCCCCAACGTCAGCAGCGGCACCATGACACCGGCCACGGCCGCGTTGTTGGCCGCCTCGGGCCCCGCCACGCCTTCGATGGCCCCATGACCGAACTCCTCCGGGTGCCTGGCCAGTCGCCGCTCGAGCGAATAGGACAGCATCGTCGGGATCTCCGTCCCGCCGGCCGGCATGGCACCCATCGGAAAGCCGATCACCGTGCCGCGCAGCCAGGGCTTCCAGGAGCGCGCCCAGTCCTGGCGCGACATGGCGATACGGCCGCTGACCTCGAGGACTTGTTGCGGGGCGCGCGAGCGCCGGCTGGCCACGTAGAGGATCTCGCCGACCGCGAACATCGCCACCAGGACGATCGTGATGCCCACGCCATCGAGCAGTTGCGGCACGTCATAGGCGAGGCGCGCCTGTCCTGACTGGTAGTCCACGCCGATGGTCGACAGGCCCAGACCGAAGCACAGCGACACCAGGCCACGCGCCATCGAAGCGCCCAGCACGACCGAGACCGAGGTGAACGCGAGCACAGCCAGCGAGAAGTATTCGGCCGGCCCGAAAACGAAAGCGATCTCGGCGATGGCCGGAGCCGCGATGGACAGCAGCACCGTGCCGATGGTCCCGGCGACGAAGGAGCCGATCGCGGCCGTCGCCAGCGCGGCGGCACCGCGCCCGCGCTTGGCCATCTTGTTGCCTTCCAGCGCAGTCATCATCGAACCCGCCTCGCCGGGCGTGTTGATCAGGATCGAAGTGGTCGATCCGCCGTACATCGCGCCGTAGAACACGCCCGCGAAGATGATGAAGGCGGCCGTCGGCGACAGCGACACCGTCACCGGAAGGAGCAGCGTGATCGTCAGCGCCGGCCCGATGCCCGGGAGGACACCGATCGCCGTGCCGAGGCTGCAGCCGAGCAGCGCCCAAAACAGGTTCATCGGCTGCAGGGCGACGGCGAAGCCGTTGATCAACGCTTCAAGCATGGGGGCCTTACGGTGGGAGTGAAATGGGCGTCAGCGCCCCGACAGAGGCACGAACGGCCCGAGCTGCACGCCCAACCAAGTGAACATCGACCAGGTGACACCCGAAACCACCAGGCCGACCACCAGATCGCGCGCCGTGCGCCGGGACCCGAAGGCACGCGTGATGCATGCGTAGGCGACTGCGGCACCGATCGGAAACCCCAGCCAGGGAATGCTGACCACGGGCAACAGGACGCCGGCGGCCGCGAGGCCGAAACCCGAGCCAGACACAGGAGCCTCGAGATCGACACCCTCGGCCTCCTCGGGCTCGAAGTCCGTCCCACGCAGGATCTGGACCGACAGCACCACGGCAAGCAGCAACAGCGCCGTACCCACGAACGCCACGACGAAGCCTGCCCCCAGCCCCGAGTACTGCGCCACCAGGGGCAAGGACAGCCCCTCGGTGACCATCAGGACTCCGCTCACGGCCGACAGCAACGGGAGCCCCCAGTTGCGCAGGCGTGACGGGGACCGGGGAGCGGGCGCGGACGCAGGCGTGGACGCGAGCGTTCGGGCGCCGCCGCCAGATGGCGTCACGGCTTCACCAGGCCCATCTCGGTGAGGATGGGCTTGATGCGGGCGTTCTCGCTGGCCAGGAACTTGCCGAAGTCCGCCCCGCCGAGGAAGGCATTCTGCAGCCCCTGCTTCTGCAGCTCGGCGCTCCAGTCCGCCGTCTTCGACATTTTCTCGAACCGCTCCACCCAGTTCTTCGCCGCGGCGGCCGGCATGTCCTTGGCGCCCACGATGCCGCGCCAGTTGCCCATCACGACGTCGATGCCGGACTCCTTGAGCGTGGGCACGTTGATGCCCGCGAGTCGCTCACCCGAGGTCACGGCGATCAGCCGCACCCGCCCCGCATCGTGCATCTGCTTCATCTCGGAAGCGCCCTGGATCATCACGGCGAGCTTGCCCCCGGCGAGCTGCGTCATCCCCTCGGCACCGGAGGCGAAGGGGATGTAGTTCAGCCGGGCCGGCTCCAGCCCCGAGCCCTTGGCGATGAGGCCGGCGACGATGTGGTCGACACCGCCCGCCGAGCCTCCACCGAACGACACCGCGCCGATGTTGGCCTTCAACGCATCCTGCAGGTCCTTCACGGTCTTGATCGGCGAACTGGTCGGAACCGCGATGCCGCTGAACTCGAAGGTCAGGCGCGCGATCGGGGTGACCTCGGTGAACGGCAGCGAGCCCTTCGTCACGACCTGCGACCCCACCAGGATGATGCCCATCGCCATCAGGGCGTTCGGATCGCCGACGTTGTTGCGCACGAACTCACCCATCCCGAGCGTCCCGCCCGCGCCGGGCTTGTTGGTGAACACGGTACCGCCCTTGAATATCCCGGCGGAGTCGAGCACCTTCATGGCGAGGCGGCCGGTGGTGTCGTAGCCGCCGCCTGCGCCCGCCGGAATCATCATCTTGGCGGTGTCGTCGGCCACTGCCGCGGTGGATGCCATCACCGCCATGGCGGCGACCAGTGCCATCCGTTTCAACTTCGTGTACATGGGAAACCCTTTCGTGTGTGGTGTGGTGAAACTATAAGAGACTGCTGATTGCCTGACCTGCGGGAAAACCCGCTTCGGCGCACTCGCCGATCGAAGAATCCCGTGGCGCCGGAGTCACGCCTGAAGCCTGGGCGGGCCGGAACACGTCGCCGCCATGCACCTTGTCGCGGCGTGCGCCCTCCAGGTGCGCGCGCATCAGGCCGGCTGCCTTCAACGGATCGCCGACGGCGATCGCCTCCAGGATGCGCAGATGTTCCTGCGCCTGGACCTGTCGCGGTGCTCTGGATCGCGCCTGGCGATACTCGACCAGCCGGCGCAACTGGTCCGTGCGTCGCACGGCATGCAGGATGAAGCGGTTGCCCGACCATTTGGCCAGCGTCTCGTGGAACAGGCTGTTGGATTCGAACAGTTCGATCGGCGTCATCGTCTTCCAGCCGCTGCTGGCGATGAACGCCTGCTGGCGGCGCAGCGCCGCAAGTTCTTCGGCGTCGGACGCAAACCCCGGACTCATCAGTCCGGTGGGCTCGATCGCGGCGCGGAACATGTAGCTCTCCTCGTACGCCAGCGGCGAATCGATCATGGGCTGGAACGCCCAGCCATGGCCGACCGACTTCTCGATCCAGCCCTCCTGCTGAATCCGCGACAGGGTCTTGCGCAGGGTACTGCGCGCCACCTGATACAGGCGCATCAGATCGGCTTCCGTGACCACATCCGGCAGTGCTTGTTCGAGGCGATCTTCCGCGATGCGGACGTAGAGGGGATCGTCCGGGACCGCGGATAGTTGCTGTGCGACGTCGCCAAAGGCGCTCGCGTCCTGGATCAGGAAGTAGCCACGGTTCGGGCCCCGACTGAGCATGCCCAACTCGGCCAGGTGGCGCAACGCGGCATTCACGGGCGAGCGCGAGGTGCCGATCTGTTCGGCCAGCTGGCTCTCGGCCAGGCGGGCACCTGCCTTCAGGTCGCTGCGCCGCGCCAGGGCGACGATCGCGCGTGCAACGCGTGTCTGCAAGGGCGTCAGCCCTACCGGCGCAGACGAGGGGCGTGTCTGCCGGGCACTGCCGGACCTGGATGGCACTGCAGTTTCACGCGGGCGACCCGTCGCGCGATCCGCCTTCTGTTGCCCGTTCCGTCGTACAGCCATCGTGTTCGCCCGGCCCAGCCCCATTTCATGTAACCATTATTGAATTTTGTGATCATATAATACACAACAGCCCAAAGCAATCCTGGACGCCAACGCCAACCTCTGCAGGAACCCTGATGAGCTTCGAATCCGCCGTGTCTGCGACGCCGCCGGCCGAAGCAGGCCAGTCGACGATCGGCCAGATTTCTCTGCCGGGCCGCGAGTTGAAGTACGTGGCCATCGCCGGCATGCCCGGCGTCGAGCAACTACCCTTTTCGTTACGGGTGCTGCTCGAGAACCTGCTGCGCCAGTCCATGCGCGGAGCAGACACCCAGCAGGAAGTGGCCGCACTGCTGCAGCGCCGCGTGGGCGCCGGCATCACCTTCTATCCGGTGCGCGTATTCGGCCAGGACATCCTGGGCAAGGTGATGCTCGTGGACCTGGCCGGTCTGCGTGATGCCGTGGCCGAGGCGGGAGGCAACCCCTCGGAGGTCAGTCCGAAGGTGCCGGTCGACGTGATCATCGACCACTCGCTGCAGGTGGACAAATGGGCCAGCGCCGACGCCGCCCGCGTCAACCTGGAACGCGAATACGAGCGAAATGGCGAGCGCTTCGCCTTCCTGCGCTGGTGCAGCGAGAGCTTCGAGGGCGTGCGCGTGGTACCGCCCGGCAAAGGCATCATGCACCAGATCCACATCGAACACATTGCCCGCACCGTCTGGACCGAGTGGCGTGAGGGCGCGTGCGGTCGGGAAGAATGGGCCCTGCCCGACACCTGCGTCGGCACCGACAGCCACACCCCCATGGTCAACGGACTGGGCGTGCTGGGATGGGGTGTGGGCGGCATCGAGGCCGAGGCCGTCATGCTCGGCAAGCCCATCGGCATGGCGCTACCCGAGGTCATCGGCTTCGAGGTCAAGGGACGGTTGCGCGAAGGCGTGCTGCCGACCGACCTCGTGCTGGCCATCACCGAGCGCATGCGACGACTCGGCGTGGTCGGCAAGTTCGTCGAGTTCTACGGGCCGGGACTGGAGGCGCTGTCCCTGGGCGACCGCGGGATGATCGCCAACATGGCTCCCGAATACGGTGCGACGGCCGTCTACTTTCCCGTCGACGCGACCACGCTCGACTACCTGCGCATGACGGGCCGCGATGAAGAACACATCGCGCTGGTCGAAGCCTACGCGCGCGCGCAGATGCTGTGGCGTGATGCGTCCACGCCGACGCCGCTGTTCGATGCCACGGTGAGTCTGGATCTCGACCAGATCCGGCCCTGCCTCGCCGGGCCACGCAATCCCGAAGACCACCTCGAGCTCGGAGCCGTGCCGACCGCATTCCGCCAGCATCACCAGGAGATCGCGGGTCGTGCGCTCGATCACGAGCGCGTCGTGCCGGTGCATGGCAAGCCCTGGGGCCTGCGTGACGGCGCCGTCGTGATCGCTGCCATCACCAGTTGCACGAACACCGCCAACCCGGTCAACATGATGGCCGCCGGCCTGGTGGCCAGCAAGGCGGTGCAGAAAGGTCTGCGCACGCAGCCCTGGGTCAAGACATCGCTGGTCCCGGGCAGCCACGTGACGGCGGCCGTGCTCGAGAAGGCCGGGCTGCAGCCCGCACTCGATCGACTCGGGTTCCAGATCGCCGGCTTCGGCTGCACCACCTGCAACGGGGGTTCAGGGCCCCTGCCTGAGCCCATCGTCGAAGCCATCGAGTCCCACAAGTTGCTCGCGACCGCCGTGCTGTCCGGCAACCGCAACTTCGAGGGCCGCATCCATCCGAACGTCCGCGCGGCCTACCTCGGCTCACCAGCACTCGTGGTCGTCTACGCGCTCACCGGCTTGCTGACGGTCGATGTGACCCGGGACTCGCTCGGGACCGGCACGGATGGGCAGCCGGTCTACCTGAAGGACATCTGGCCCACGGCGCAGGAGATCCGCGATGCGGTGGCAACGGCCTACGCACCCGAGCTCTTTCGCGACAAGTACGCCGACCTGTTCGATGGCGGCGCGCCGTGGCAGGCACTGGAGGGCCGACGCAGCGACCGCTTCGCCTGGCGTGATGCCAGCACCTACCTGCGCCGGCCACCCTACTTCGAAGGCCTGGCACGCGAGGCTGCGCCGGTGTCCGACATCGTGGGCATGCGGCCGCTGGTGATCCTCGGCGACTCGGTCACCACCGACCATATCTCACCGTCGGGCGCCATCAGCCTGGGAACACCCGCTGCCGACTACCTGCTCAGCCATGGCGTGCAGCGGCAGGACTTCAACAACTACACGACGCGGCGCGGCCATCACGAGGTGGCGGTGCGGGCCACGTTCGCCAACATCCGTCTGCGCAACCGCATGGTTCCAGGCGTCGAGGGCGGCTACACCTTGCTGCTGCCCGATCGAAAGCAGATGCGCATCTACGAAGCCGCACAGCAGTACCTGGCGCGCGGCGTGCCGCTGGCCGTGATTGCCGGGCGCAACTACGGCTGCGGCTCGTCGCGCGACTGGGCGGCCAAGGGCGTGGCCCTGCTCGGCGTGAAGGCCGTCATTGCCGAAGGGTTCGAGCGCATCCACCGCACCAACCTGGTAGGCATGGGCGTGCTGCCGCTGCAGTTCGAGGCGGGAACCACGGCGGAGTCGCTCGGCCTGGACGGCCAGGAGTCGATCGACCTGCCGTCACTGGCCAAGGGGATCCGGGTCGCAGGCACGGTGGAAGCCATCTTTCGGCACGCCGATGGCTCGAGCCGGGTGGTGCCGCTGCGCGTGCGACTGGACACCGAGGAGGACGTGCAGTACTGGCGTCACGGCGGCATCCTGCCGTTCGTCTGGCGCGAACACGTCAACACCGACCGATGAAAGCAGACCGAGCCCACCGATGAAGCAACTGCGAATCCCCGCCGTCTACATGCGTGGCGGCACCAGCAAGGGCGTGTTCTTCCTCGCGCAGGACCTTCCGGCCGACCCTGCCGCACGCGATGCGCTGCTGCTGCGCGTGATCGGCAGTCCCGATCCGTACGGCAAGCAGATCGACGGCATGGGCGGGGCAACATCGAGCACGAGCAAGGTCGTGATCCTGTCGAAGTCGACCCGAACCGACTGCGACGTGGACTATCGCTTCGGCCAGGTTGCGATCGACAGGCCGGTGGTGGATTGGTCCGTCAACTGCGGCAACC
>JBDHRZ010000131.1:0-7238 GCA_039807845.1 Rhodoferax sp. | reverse complement strand
GGTATTCGTGGAGAGCGAAAGCCGCAAGGTCGGCAACGTGGCGGTACCGCTGGCGCTGATGACGGCCATGCGCACGCACGGCCGTTGCCTGAACCTGGTGCTGCCGGACGATCAGCGCGTCGCCCTGCTGCTGGAGGACTACGATTTCTTCGTGCGCGACACCGAGGCCTTCTGTGCGCGGCTCGATGCCCTCACCGAGGTTCGGGGCAAGGCGACGGTGCAGTCCTGGAAAACAGCCACGCGTGCGGGTGACCTGGCGGAGGTGGTGCGCGAACTGCTGCACCGGCACTACGACCCGGTGTATCGACACTCGATGCAACGCAACTTCGCGCACTTCGAAGCGGCCGTCACGCTCACGCCAGCCGACCGCAGCACGGCTGCGATGGATGCGCTGGCGACACGCCTGCTGGCTACAGCAGCAACGGAGCCTGCCGGACAGGCGAGCTGAGACAGCGACGCGCGCGCTGGCGCGGCCTTGCTGCGCAACGGGGAGCCTGCTGGGTTACTGACCGCACGGCAGGCGGGAAACGGCCTGAACGTGAACTGCGTGGAAGGGCGCTGAACCGGGACTGTGTGGATCAGGTCGCGCCAGACGCCGCCGGGCCACCATCGGGCGACGTCGATGGCGCCGCGTCCTCGTCGCGGTTGTCGCCAGCACCGCCGCCGCCCAGCTTGCGCTGTGCCTTTTCCCGCAGCTTGTCTTCCTTCTTGCGCTTTTTCGCAAGCTCCTTCTGCCGCTTCTCGTATCCGTAGTTGGGAGTTGCCAAGTGGACCTTTCAGTTGGATGCACGACTGTAACCCCAAATTGCGCGCCCGCCGCGCATTGCGACCAGTTGCCTTGCAGTGGCCAGCACAAGCCAGCCCGCAAACCGTTTGCCGGTTCAGCGCCAGTTGGCACATCCATCGCACATCGGCGCGGCCTTGCCGGGGCTCCAATGGAAGCGTAGCACTCAGCGGCCCGCAGCGGATGACGCCGGTGGCGCAAGCGCGGGCGACCACACGACGGCGCCCCGATAGGCGTGCCAGCTCGCGTGCCCCAGCCAGGGCCCGACCAGTACCAGGCCCAGGCCCCAGGGCAGCAAGGCCAGCGCGACCATGACACTGATCACTGCGCCCCAGAGCAGCATCACGCCCGGATTCGCAGCCACGACCTGGATGCTGGTGATGGCCGCAGTGATGGCGTCCGTGTCGCGGTCCAGCACCATGGGGATCGAGACTACCGCAATCGCATAGACCAGGGCGGCGAACACACCGCCGACCGCCAGGTAGACGGCGATGAATTCCCAGTTCTGCGGGTTGAACACCGCCTTCACCACACCCGTGGTCGACGGCATGCCGGTGTTGAAGAACACCGCGAACACCACCAGCGAGGCGCGCCCCCACACCAGTTCGAGCACGATCAGCACCAGCACCAGCAAGCCAACGCTGCGCAGCCTGGCGTCCCAGCAGGTGAGCGAAGACGCCAGGTCGGGCACCAGGCCGGCTTCCCGGCGCCGACTGACTTCGTACAGCCCCATGGCCAGGAACGGCCCCACCAGCAGACAGCCCGATGCGATGGACATCACGTATTGCGGCTTGCTGCGAAACACCAGCACCAGCAGCAAGGCCATCAACCAGAAGCACAGCCCATAGAACAGCGCAATGGCGGTGCTGGCACGCATGTCGCGCCAGCCGCGTGCCAGCCAGCGCCACGGCGCGCCAGCGCCCAGCGGGGCGATCTGCCTGCCCGGGCCTTCGGTGGGTGGCAGGAGGTACGGCGCAGGCGAAGTGCTGTCCAGCGGGTCGGGCAATTCACCTGTTGGCATGGGGTCAGAGCCTGTTGCAGGCTCTCAGCGCAAGGCGCGCTGCAAGGCCTGTTGCAGGTCGGCCTGCAGGTCGGCCACTTCCTCCAGCCCGATGGAGAAGCGCACGACGGTGCCGCGCGCGAGGTGGGCCGGCCAGCGCGTGCGCATCGAGGCCAGGGCATAGGGCACGGCCAGGCTGCTCGGCCCGGCCCAGCTGTAGCCCAGCCGGAACAGGCGCAGCGCGTCGCAGAAGGCGTCGACCGCGTCCTGCCCGTAGCGGGCATCGACGATCACGCTGAACATCGCGGCGGCACTGCCGGGCGCCGGATCGCACAGCGCCTGCCAATGGCGATGACCAGGCGAATCGGGCAAGGCGGGGTGCAGCACCTGGGCGAACTCCGGCTGGCGCGACGCCCATTGCGCCAGCGCGCGGGTGCTGGCATCCTGTGCCCGGTAGCGCAGCACGATCGTGGGCAGGCCGCGCAGCACCAGTTCCGCATCGTTGGCGCCCACCGCCATCCCGAGCCGGTGGTGCGTCATCTTGAGCTGGTGTGCAAGCTGCGCGTCGCGCGTCACGATGCTGCCCATCAGCACGTCGCCGCCGCCGCTGGGATATTTTGTCAGCGCATGCGCCGTGAGATCGACCGCGAGCGCGGGCTCAGTACCCGGCACCAGGTCGAACGGGCGAAATGCGATGCCGGCGCCCCAGGTGTTGTCCAGCGCCACGACGACCGAACGCTCGCGGCAGACGCGCACCATCGCCAGCAGGTCGGGGAACTCGAGCGTGACCGAGCCGGCCGCCTCCAGCCAGACCAGCTTCGTGGCCGGACCGATTTTCGCGGCCAGATCGGCCGGGTCCATCGGATCGTAGAAGCGGTGCGTGACGCCCCAGCCGGGAAGTTCACCCTGAACCACGGCCTTGGTCTGGCCATAGACGTTGTCGGGCACGAGCACCTCGTCGCCACTGCGCAGCAACGACAGGCAGACCGTCGTGATCGCCGCCAGGCCGCTGGGCACGAGCAGGCAATGCGTGCCCCCTTCGAGGGTCGCGAGGCGCTCCTCCAGCGCGTAGGTGGTCGGCGTGCCATGCAGGCCGTAGGTGTAGCCGCTCTTGTCGAGCCACTCGGTGCTGCGCATGGCCGCGACGTTCGGGAAGTAGACGGTCGATGCCTTGAAGATGCCCGGCTGGGCCGCCGCAAATCCCGCCGGCGGCTGGTAGTCGTGATGCACCAGACTGGTGGCACTGAATGGCGTGTTCGGGGTCATGATTCAGACGCTCCACTTCTGGATGAGCTGCTCGGGGCGCATGGCATCGTAGGCTTCGAACGGCTGGTGGATCCACGGATTGGTGGGCAGGTACTCGATCGAGTAGTCGGCCTTGAACGCCGACAGGCCCTTGGTCCAGATCACGGCACTGCGCAACTCCGTGATCGGCTTGTACTTGGTGCGCAACTGCTCGATCACCGCCGCCAGCGTCTTGCCGGTGTCGGCCAGGTCATCGACGAGCAACACCTTGCCAGCGATCTCGCCCTGCGGCGTCGTGATGTAGTGGGCGATGTCGAGCGTGCCCTGCTGCGTACCGCCCTGGGCGCGGTAGGAACTGGTCGACATGATCGCCAGCGGCTTGTCGAAGATGCGTGACAGGATGTCACCCGGCCGCATGCCGCCACGTGCCAGGCACAGGATGGTGTCGAACTGCCAGCCAGACTGGTGGATCCGGATCGCGAGCTTCTCGATCAGGTTGTGGTATTCGTCGTGGCTGACATACAGGTGCTTGCCGTCTTCAGTCAACATGCTGTGGTCCTGGCGTGGCGATGCGGTCGCGCGGGGTTGTGAAGCAGCCTCATTCGGCCAGAAACGGGTGGTGCATCATGATAGTGTGCTCGCGGTCCGGGCTGGTGGAGACCATGTGAATCGGCACCCCGGTGACCTGCTCGATGCGTTGCAGGTAGAGCCGCGCGGCGATCGGCAGCGCGTCATAGCGGGTGATGCCCACCGTGCTCTCGCTCCAGCCCTGCATCACCTCGTAGACCGGCGTGCAGCGGGCGATGTCGTCCGCCCCCATCGGCAGGATGTCGATCGATTCCCCGTCGAGCTCGTAGCCGGTGCACAGGTTCAGCGTGGGCAGTCCGTCGAGCACGTCGAGCTTGGTGACGCACAGGCCCGAGAGGCCATTGACCTGCGCCGAGCGCTTGAGCAAGGCCGCGTCGAACCAGCCGCAACGGCGCGCGCGCCCGGTGGTGACACCCCGCTCGGCGCCCACGGTGCTCATGTGGTGGCCCGGGGTGCCGGGCCGCTGCCAGTCGAGTTCGGTCGGGAACGGTCCGCCCCCGACACGGGTGCAATACGCCTTGGTGATACCCAGCACGTAATGCAGCAGGCCCGGGCCGACGCCCGAACCGGCCGCGGCGTTGCCCGCCACGCAATTGCTCGAGGTCACGTACGGGTAGGTGCCATGGTCGACGTCCAGGAACGTGCCCTGCGCACCCTCGAACAGCAGGTTGGCGCCGCTGTGGTGCGCCTCGTTGAGCTCACGCGAGACATCGGCCATCATCGGGCGCAGCAACTCGGCGTGCCGCATCGCCTCCTCGAACACCGGCTCGAAGCGCAGCCGGCCGTCCGCCATGAACTGCGCCAGCGGCCCGTCCAGCCGCAAGCCGGCCGAGCCCAGGTATTCCACCAGCATGTGGTTGTGCAGGTCCAGCAGGTCGCGCAGCTTGGCCGCGAAACGCTCGGGGTGCTTCAGATCCTGCACGCGTAACGCGCGCCGCGCCACCTTGTCCTCGTAGGCCGGGCCGATGCCGCGCCCGGTGGTGCCGATGCGCAGCATGCCGGAGCGCTCACGTGCTGCCTCGCGCGCCAGATCCAGCGCGACGTGCACCGGCAGGATGAGCGGACAGGCCTCGCTGATGCGCAGGCGCGCGCGCACCTCGACACCGGCGGCCTCCAGGCCTTCGATCTCCTCGAGCAGCTTGGCAGCGGAGAGCACCACGCCGTTGCCGATATAGCACCGCACCCCGGGGCGCATGATGCCGCTGGGGATCAGGTGCAGAGCCGTCTTCACGCCATTGATGACGAGCGTATGCCCGGCGTTGTGGCCCCCCTGGAAGCGCACCACGCCCTGCGCGCTTTCGGTCAGCCAGTCGACCAGCTTGCCCTTGCCTTCGTCGCCCCACTGTGTTCCGACGACGACGACGTTACGCCCACTGCCAGCATGCATGTTCGACCACCCGCTTCAAAGTGCCTGTACCACCCATTGCCCCGCAACCTGCAGCAGTTCGCGGTCACACTGGAATTCGTCGACCTGGCTGGCGTGCCCTGGCAGGATGCACACCACCGTCTCGCCCCTGGCGCGCAGGGAGGCGATCGCCGCCCGCGCCTGCGCGCAATCGCTCCAGGGCGCGCGAATCGCCGCATGCAGCGGCCTGGGCGCGACGGCGGCCACCAGCGCCTTCACGTCCAGGCTGAAGCCCACTGCCGGCCGATCACGCCCGAACGCGGCGCCCACCGCGTCGTAGCGACCGCCACGGACGACGGCATCCGCCGCGCTGGGCGAGAAGATGGAAAAGCGCACACCGCTGTAGTAGTCGTAGCCGCGCAGGTCGGCCAGGTCGATGCCGACCGACACGCCGGGCAGCTGCGCCACCAGCCAGTCCAGGCTGTCGAGCGCCACCCCGATGCCGGGCAGGGACGGCAGGCTGCGGCGAGCGCGGGCGATCACGCCCGTGTCGCCGTACAGATCGACCAGCGCCTGCAGCCCGGCGCGCGCCGCCGGATCGAAGCCACGCGTGGCGCCAGCCAGCGTTGCCGCGTCCTTCGCCGCGAGCGCCTGGTGGATGTCATCGAGCTGCGCGGGCGTGGCGCGCACGCCGGCAAGCAGGGCATCGACGATGCGCAGGTCCGCCAGGTCGACGATCGGCTCGGGCAGCCGGGCCGCGCGCACGCAGTCGAGCGCCAGCGAGAGGATCTCAAGGTCGGCCTCCTGACCACCGTGGCCGTAGATCTCGGCACCGAACTGCAGCGGCTCGCGCGTGGCGTGCGGCTTGTCGGGCCGGGTGTGCAGCACCGGGCCGCAATAGCACAGGCGCGTCACGCCGGTGCGGTTGAGCAGGTGTGCGTCGATGCGCGCAACCTGGGGCGTGCTGTCGGCACGCAGGCCCAGCATGCGCCCGGACAGTTGGTCGACCAGCTTGAACGTCTGCAGGTCGAGCGCCCTGCCGGTGCCGGTGAGCAGCGACTCGATATGTTCGAGCAGAGGGGGCATGACCAGTTCATACCCATAGCAGCGCGCGGTATCGAGCAGCACACGCCTGAGCTCCTCGATGTGGCGCGCCTCGGATGGCAGGACATCAGCGATGTGATCCGGCAGGACCCAGGCGGACATGGCTTCTCGGGAGCTGTTGAAACGGGGATTCTACCGGCTGCATCCGCCGGATCCACGCCTGGCCCGCGCCCAGGCGGCGCTGTCCGGCCGATGCAATGTCCTTCAGCTCAACAGCCAGAACAGCAGCAACCCGGCCAGCATGCTGCACAAGCCGAAGAAGCGGATCTGCCCGTCGCGCAACTGGACCATCTGCAGGAACATGCGCCTCCAGCGCGGCGGCGAGAGGAACGGAAACAGGCCTTCGATGACCAGCACGAGTGCCAGCGCCAGCCAGAACACGTCGGTCGCGCCCGGGCTCACTTCTTCGGCGACGGGGCCGGCGGGGTCGTGCCGCGCATGGACTTGAAGAACTCCGATGCGCCCGGGTCGAGCACCAGCACGTCGCCCTTCTTGTTGAAGCTGGACTTGTAGGCCTCCAGGCTGCGATAGAACTGCGCGAACTGCGCATCGCGCCCGAACGCCTCGGCATAGATGCGCGCGGCCTCGCCATCGCCCTCACCCTTGACCTTCTGCGCGTCCCGGTAGGCGTTGGCGATCGTCACTTCGCGCTGTCGATCGGCATCGGCGCGGATCTTCTCGCCTTCGGCCGCGCCGGTCGAGCGCAACTCGTTGGCCACGCGTTTGCGCTCGGCTTCCATGCGCCGGTACACCGACTCGGTGATGGTGTCGACGTAGTCGGCGCGCGTGATGCGCACGTCGACGATCTGGATGCCCCAGGGCTTGCCGCCACCGACCTTCTCCACCACCTCGGACTGCACGTCCTGCATGATCTGCTCGCGCTTGAGCGAGAGCAACTCCTTCACGGTGCGCTTGTTGACCTCCTCCTGGAACGCGTTGCGCACCACCCGGTTGAGCTGGTTCGCGCCGGCGGACTCGTCCAGCCCGACGTTGCGGATGTAGGCACCCGGGTCGGTGATGCGCCAGCGCACGTACCAGTCGATCACCACGCGCTGCTTCTCGGCCGTCAGCAGCGGCTCGGTGTCGGCGCTGTCGAGCGTGAGCAGGCGCTTGTCGATGTAGCTGACGTTCTGGAACGGCGGCGGCAACTTGAAGTTCAACCCCGGCTCGGT
>JBDHRZ010000130.1:0-7248 GCA_039807845.1 Rhodoferax sp. | reverse complement strand
CCCGGGCCCGCGCCGCCGCCAGCCGCGATTTCAGCGAGTCGCGCTCGTTGGTGAGCGATTCGACCTGGCTGGTCAGCAGCACATTGGTGCGCTGCAGTTCCGCGTGGCGCACCAGCAGGCGCTCCACCCGTTCGGCAATCTGGTCGATCTTGGACTGGTTCGACATAGGGCGGCAATTGTAGGATGCGCACTTTCCCCTTCGCATAAAATCGGCCGGTTGGTGCTCGCAGTGTGGTTCTCATGCTGCAGTTCAACGGGAAGCAGGGGGCCTGGTCGTGCGCGGCCGGGCTAACCTGCGCTGCCCCCGCAACGGTAAGTGGACGGGCCTGCGGGCCCTGCTGCCATCATGGCCACTGGATGCCCCACCTGGGCGCGTCCGGGAAGGCGATGGCAAACGCGCCACCAGCCCGGATACCGGCCAACTCGGAGATCGGCTGCACGCAGCCGGTCATGCTGCCCAGGTGCTGTCGGGGACGATGGCACGGGTATTTGCTGGATCGATTCCCATGCTGTTGTCCTTTCCTCCCAAGCCGCTGGCCGCACGGCGGCGCCTGACTGTCCTGTGCGCAAGCCTGGCTGCTTGCCTCCCGCTCGCGGCGCAGCAGCGCCTGCCCACCGTCACCGTGACGGCGACGCGCTTTGCCGAACCCGCGCAGAGCCTGCCACTGGGCGTGAGCGTGATCACCGCCGACGAGATCCGCGACGCCGGCGTCACGACGGTGAACGACGCGTTGATGAAGCTGCTGGGTGTGGTCGGCCGGCTCGATGTCACGGGTGGGAACAACTATGGGCTCGACCTGCGCGGCTTCGGCGCGACGTCGGAAAGCAACCAGGTCATCATCGTCGACGGCCTGCGCATCAACGAGGGCGACCTCTCCGCCGCCCGGCTGGGCTCGATTCCGATCGACTCGGTGGAGAAGATCGAGGTGCTGCGCGGCAGCGGCGCGGTGCTCTACGGCGAAGGCGCCAGCGGTGGTGTCGTCATCGTCACTACCAAGGCCGGCGCCGGCACGCAGCGCAGCAACCGCGCGCAGCTGTACCTGGCCGGCGGCAGCCTCGGGCTGCGCGAGGCGCGCGCCAGCGCGACGCTGGCCACGGGAGGCTTCTCGGTCGACGTATCGGCGAGCGACCGCGACAGCGACGGTCACCGCGTCAACTTGCGCTCCAACAGCCATGCGCTCGACGCCACCGCCCAATGGAGCAACGACTGGCTGCGCCTGGGCGTGCGCGGCGGGCGCGACGCGTTCCGCAGCGGCTCGCCCGGCCCGCTGACGGCAGCCCAATATGCGGCCGACCCGCGGCAGGCGAATTCGCTCACCGAATTCGGCGCAGCGCAGGCGAACCACTCCGGCCTTTTCGCCGAAGCCATCCTGGGCAACTGGCAACTGGCGTTCGATGCCAGCGAGCGGCGCAAGGACTGGGACAGCCTGGCACTGGGCGCTCCGTTCGGCTACCGGGTCGATGCCGGCAACAGCAGCGTGCGGGCACGCCACGCGGGTACGCTGGCCGATCGGACGAACGTGTTCGTGCTCGGCTACGACAGCACCCACTGGGAACGTACCATCCTCGCCTCGCCGTTCACGCCGGTGGGCACGCAGGCGCGCGCGCGCAGCACGGCCTGGTACCTGAAGGACGACCTGACGCTGGCGGCCGGCGGCACCCGGGTATCCGTCGGGCTGCGCCAGGAGGATCTGCACAAGTCAGAAGCCCAGTCAGGCAGCAGACTCGGACAGCAGCAGCGTGCGTGGGAACTCGGGCTGAGCCAGCCGCTGGGCAGTGCCTTGACCGCGTACGCCCGCGTGGGGCGCAGCTTCCGGCTCGCCAACGTCGACGAGTTTTCCTTCACCAACCCGGGGGTACCGCTGCAACCGCAGACTTCACGCGACACCGAGCTCGGCGCGCGCTGGCGGCACGGCGGGTCGGCGCTGGAATTGCGCTGGTACCGCAGCGCGCTGCGCAACGAGATCGGCTACGACCCGGCTGGCATCGGGCCGTTCGGTCCCTTCGGCGCCAACGTGAACTTCGACCCGACGCTGCGCCAGGGGTTCGAACTCGAAGCCACCCAGGCACTGACGAGCACGCTCGACCTGCGTGCGAACGCGGCGTTGCGCCAGGCCCGCTTCACGGCCGGCCCCTACGACGGCAACCGCCTGATGCTGGTGCCACGGCGTACGCTGGCGCTGCGCACCGACTGGCGGCCGGCACCCGGGCACGCGCTGTCTGCCGGCGTGGTCTGGGTGTCGAGCCAGAGCGTGGACTTCGGCAACACCTGCTCGATGCCGGGCTACGCGCTCGCCGATCTGCGCTATGCCTTCAGCTGGCGCAATGCCGAACTGGCGCTCGGCGTGGCAAACCTGGGCAACCGCAGGTACTACACGCAGGCGTTCGGTTGCACCGCGTCCGGTCAACCGACCGCGATCTACCCGGAAGCCCGGCGCACGTTCACCGCCTCCGTGCTGGTGCGCTTCTGAGTCCGTGACTGCGTGAATCACAGGCACTGACGCCCGATGATGCCGGCCCTGCGCTGCGTTGCCACCGTGCCCGGGCGGCCCGCGTGGCGGGCGCGTGTGCGCGCGCTGTCAGCGGGCGCGGGCGCGGGGGCGGGGGAGGCACGCGCGCGCCCATCCGGCCCATGGCGCACTACCCTGCGAGCCTGCCTGTGGCTGTGCATCTGGCTCGCCGGGCTGGCCCACGCCATGCAGATCGTCGACGATCGCGGCGCGCGGGTGCAGATCGATCGACCGCCCGCGCGCATCGTGAGCATCTCGCCTTCGCTCACCGAGATGGTGTGCCAGCTCGGCGCATGCCAGAAGGTGGTGGGCGTCGATCGCTATTCCAACTATCCGGCGTCGGTGCGTGCGCTGCCGCGCGTGGGCGGGGGGCTCGATCCCAGTGTCGAATCCATCGTCGCGCTGCGCCCGGACGTCGTCCTGCTTGCCACGTCGTCACCCGTCGCGGCACGGCTGGAGTCGCTCGGACTGGTGGTGCTGGCGCTCGAACCGAAGCGCTATGCGGACGTGCAGCGGGTACTGCTGCAGGTGGGCACGCTGCTCGGCGTCTCCGGCGCAGCGCAACTGTGGCAGCAGATCGAAGCCGGCGTCGAGGCCGCGGCTGCCTCCGTACCGCCGTCGCTGCGCGGTCAGCGCGTCTATTTCGAGGTCAATGGAGCGCCCTACGCCGCCAGCGCCGCGTCCTTCATCGGCGAGACGCTGCAGCGCCTGGGTCTGCGCAACATCGTGCCGGGCGAACTCGGCCCGTTTCCGAAAATCAATCCGGAGTTCGTGGTGCGCGCCGACCCGGACCTGATCATGGTCGGCGACGCCACGTTCGCCGGCATGGCACAGCGCCCGGGATGGTCGGGCATGCGCGCGATCGCGCGCGACCGGGTGTGCGTGTTCGATCCGGCAGAGTCTGACCTCATGGTGCGCGCGGGGCCGCGCATCGCGGAAGCGGCGCGCGCGATCGCGCGCTGCGTGTTGCGCCACCGGTGATGCTGCCGCGCGACGCCGCCCTGCGCCGACAGGCGCGCCTGCCCGCTCGGGTGGCGGCACTGCTGCTGCTGGGCGCCTGCCTGCTGCTGCTGCTGGCCGTGAGCATCGGCAGCACCGGCGTGGAGGGCGTGCTGGCACTGCATGACGATCCGGTGGCGCTGCAGATCCTGCGTGACATCCGGGCCCCGCGCGCACTCGGCGCCTGGCTGGCCGGTGCCCTGCTCGGGCTGGCCGGTGCGATCGCACAGGGACTGTTTCGCAATCCCCTGGCCGACCCCTATCTGCTGGGCAGCGCCTCGGGCGCCTCGCTGGGCGTGGCGCTGGCGCTGCTGCTGATCGGCTCCACGCCACACGCGGACGCCTGGCTGCCAAGGCTGGGCCTGACCGGCGCGGCCTTCGTTGGTGCCAGCGCCGCCGTATTGCTCACCCTGCTGCTGGCGCGCGGCGTGCAGCAGACCATGCGCCTGCTGCTCGCCGGCGTGGTGGTGGGTGTGGTGCTGGGCGCGCTCGGCTCGCTGGTGATGCTGCTGCAGCCGGCGGTGATGCTCTCGATGCAGTCATTCATGCTCGGCAGCACTGGCTTCATCGGATGGTCCGCTTGTGCGCTGATGGCGCTGGTGCTCCTGTTCTGCACGCCGCTGTCGGTCGCGCTCGGCCGCGTGCTCGATGGCCTGGCATTGGGCGAAGCCACGGCCGCCAGCCTGGGCCTGCCGCTGGCGCAGGCGCGCGCCGCCCTGGTCGCCGCCCTCGCGCTGGCCACCGGCGCGGCGGTCGCGCAGAGCGGGCTGATCGCCTTCGTCGGCCTGGCGGCACCGCACCTGGTGCGATCGGCCGTGCGCAGCACGCACCGGCGCTTTCTGGGCCTGTCCGCGCTCATGGGCGGGTTGCTGCTGCTCGCGGCCGACACGCTGGCGCGCTGGCTGATCGCGCCGCAGGAGCTGCCGGTAGGCGTGCTCACGGCGGTGCTCGGCGGCGGCTATTTGTTGTGGTTGATGCACCGGCGCGGCGCGCCCGGCGGACCATGATCATCCGCGTTGAAGCGCCGTCGTACGCGTTGCAGGCCCGTGGCGTGCAGGCGCAGTTGGGCGGTCGGCCGGTACTGCACGATATCGAGCTGAACTTTCCCCGCGGCCGCTGGACCAGTGTGGTGGGCCCCAATGGCGCCGGCAAGTCGACCCTGCTCAAGGTACTGGCCCAGCTGACGCCGTACCACGGCGAGGTCCGCCTGCTGGGACGTCCCCTGTCGGATCTGCCGGCGCGGGAGCGGGCGCGTCGCCTGGCCTGGCTGGGCCAGAATGAATCCAGCGGGGACGATCTGAGCGTCTGGGACGTCGCCATGCTCGGCCGCCTGCCGCACCAGAACTGGTTGGACGGGCCCAGTGCAGCCGACGCGGCAGCGGTGGAGCAGGCCTTGCGCGCCACCCAGGCCTGGGACTGGCGCGCGCGCGCGCTCGCCCAGTTGTCCGGCGGCGAGCGCCAGCGCGTGCTGCTGGCGCGCGCGCTGGCGGTGCAGGCGGACGTGCTGTTGATGGACGAGCCGCTGACCAACCTGGATCCGCCCCACCAGTCCGACTGGTTGCGCACGGTGCGCCAGCTGCTGGCACAGGGATGCACGGTCGTCAGCGTGCTGCACGAGATTTCGTTTGCCCTGCACGCCGACGAGATGGTGATCCTGGACCGGGGCCGGGTGCAGCACCAGGGCTCCTGCAGCGAGCCGGCCACGCACCGGCGCCTCGAGCAGGTGTTCGAGCAGCGCATCGCCATCGTGCCGGTCTGCGGCCAATGGGTGGCGCTTGCCAACGATACCGCGCCGACGTGCGCGCACGCCGCCCCCGGCGCCGTCGGCACCTCAGGGTGAGCGGACGGCGGGCAGGCATCGTCGCATCCGAAGACGACCGGATCGCCTGCGCTGCGCTGGCCGGAGCCGCCCGTCACGGGCGATTCAGCCGAGCGCCATTTGCACCTGGTCGCGCCCTTGCTGCTTGGCCTGGTACATCGCGCGGTCGGCGCGCGCGAGCAGCGCGTCGACCGAATCGGCGTCACCGCTGTTGGTCGTCAGGCCGATGCTGACGGTGAAGCGCGTCGGATCGCGCAGTTCGCGCAGCTTGCTGCGGATGCGTTCGGCCACCACGCGAGCGACATCGCTCGAGGTCTCGGGCAGCAGCACCACGAATTCCTCGCCGCCCAGGCGCCCGATGGCATCGGCACTGCGCAACAGCGCGGTCACCGCAGAGACGAACTGCAGCAACACGCGGTCGCCCGCCTGGTGACCCAGGCTGTCGTTGATGGACTTGAAGCGATCGATGTCGATCAGCAGCACCGACATGACACGGCCGTGGCGCTTGCAGCGTTCGAGTTCGTGCTGGCAGAGCGCGGTCAGGTTGCGCCGGCTCAGGGCATTCGTGAGCGAATCGTGCGAGGCCAGGTGCTCGAACTCCGCACGCACCCGGTCGGTGGCCATCAGCACCAGGCTGATGGCGATGAGCAGCATCAGGAACGGATAGAGAACCAGGTAGACGACGTTTTGCGGCGTGTCGTCCAGGATGCCCGATCCGGCCGGCAGCATCCAGGCGGTGGCCAGGCGCAGCACCTGACTGGCCAGGGCACAGACCAGCACCACCACGGCCAGCAGGTAGGGAAAGCTGCGTTTGCCGTGGCGCAGGATCAGCCAGGCATGGCGGGCGAACACGGTCGACATGACACCGATGGAGATGATCAGGCGCGGCAGATAGAGCGGATGCACCACCGTGAACCAGGCCACGAGCAGCGTCAACGCGCCCAGGGTGCAGAGCCAGCGCGTGCGCCGTGCCGGCTGGCCGAAGAACAACTGCGAGCCGTGGTACTGGAAATAGACGCCGCAGAGGATCAGGAAGTGGGGCAGCACGACAGCGACCAGATCATGCAGGTAGCCGCGCGTGGCGGCCGCCACACCGGTCAGGAACAGGCAGACGGTGCCCAGCGTCCATTCGCGCAGCCCGCGCATCGTGGGCGGGTAGTTGCGCTGCAAAAAATACAGCACGACCGCCATCAGGCCTCCCATGAGGCCGCTGATCAGGATGAGCGTTCGGGGGTCGATGTGAGGGAGGGGAGAGCCAATGCCCATCGCTGCGATTATCAGTCCGGGCCAACCCGCCCGTAGTCGCACCATGCCCGGACCACACACTGCGCGCAGCGCGGCGCACGCGCCTGGCATACATAGCGCCCGAGCAGGATCAGCCAGTGGTGCGCATGCAGCCGGTATTGCTCCGGCACGCGCTGCAGCAACGCCCGCTCCACTTCCAGCGGCGTCCGGCCCGGCGCCAGGCCGGTGCGATTCGCCACGCGAAACACGTGCGTGTCGACGGCGATCGTCGGCTCGCCGAAGGCCACGTTGAGGATCACGTTCGCAGTCTTGCGGCCGACGCCGGGCAGGACCTCGAGTTGCTCGCGCGCGCGCGGCACCTGGCCGGCGTGCTGCTGCACCAGCATGGCGCAGGTCTGGAGCAGGTGACGTGCCTTGCTGCGGTACAGACCGATGGTGCGGATGTGCTCCTGCAGCCCGTCGAGCCCGAGCGCGAGCATCTTCTGCGGCATGTCGGCGCGCGGGAACAACCTCCGCGTCGCCTTGTTGACGCCCTTGTCGGTGGCCTGCGCGCTCAGCAGCACGGCCACCAGCAATTCGAACACGCTGGTGTACTCGAGTTCGCTTTGCGGGGTCGGGTTGGCTGCCTGCAGCGTGCCGAAGAACGCGTCGATGTCCTCGGGGCTCATTCGGTGG
>JBDHRZ010000129.1:0-7345 GCA_039807845.1 Rhodoferax sp. | reverse complement strand
GCTGGCGACCTTGTAGGCGCCGGTTCCGATGCCGGCGTTGGGTGCATCCTTGCCGCCGTTGGGCTGGATCGCGAGGTGGTAGTCGCCGATCAGGAACGGCAGGTCGGCATCCGCGTCCTTGAGCGTGAACACCACCGTGTCGCCGTTGCGCTTGACCGAGTCGATGCCGCGCATGATGCCGGCTGCGCCCGACTTGGTCTCCTTGCCGGCGTGGCGCTCCATCGTCGCCACCACGTCGTCCGGGCTCAATTCCTTGCCGTTGTGGAAGCTGACACCCTTGCGGATCTTGAAGGTCCAGACCTTGGCGTCCGGGCTCGAGCCCCACTCGGTGGCGAGCAGCGGCTCGACCACGCCCTTGCCCGAGACGCGCACCAGTTCCTCGGCCCAGGTGCGCTGGATGTGGTAGGGCACCTGGCTGGCGTTGAGCGCCGGATCGAGCGTGTTGGTGGCCGCGCCGCCGACCAGGCCTTGCTTGATGGTTCCGCCCCTGACCGGGCCTGCCGCGCGCGCGGCGCTGGCCAGCAGCGTATTCGCCACCGTGGCGGACACACCCAGCGCGGCGGCACGCCCGAGGAAGTCGCGCCGCGAACTGCGACCCCTGGCGACCTGCTGGCTCAGATACTCGAGTTCCTGTGACATGATCTGCTTCTCCTGTGCTGGTGGAGCCCGACTGGCGGGCAATCGGGCCCTGGCGCCGGACGATGCTTGCACAAAGGCAAGTACCCGTGTCAGTATAGAGACTTGTCTGCAGGGGGTGGCATCGGGAAAACACCACCCCGCATCCTGAAACGACCGATCGCATCATCCATGGAGACTGCCAGCATGACCGCCGTGACGACGAACCATCCCGACGATTGCCTGCTGAGCCGGCGCGACGCGCGCGGTGTGCTCACGCTCACGCTGAACCGGCCCTCGGCGTTCAACGCCCTGTCCGAGGAACTGCTGGATGCCATGCAGCAGGAACTGGCCCGCATCGCTGCGGACGCTTCGGTGCGTGTCGTCGTGCTGCAGGCTGCCGGCAAGGCGTTCTGTGCCGGCCACGACCTGCGCCAGATGCGCGCCAAGCCGACGCTGGAGTATTACCAGAAGCTGTTTCACCAGTGTGGCGACGTGATGCTGGCGCTGCAGCAGCTGCCGGTGCCGGTGATCGCACGGGTGCACGGCATGGCCACCGCTGCCGGCTGCCAGTTGGTCGCGATGTGCGACATGGCAGCGGCTTCGCGCGAGGCGCGCTTCGCCGTGAGCGGCATCAACCTGGGATTGTTCTGCTCGACGCCCAGCGTGGCGCTGTCGCGCAACGTGGGGCGCAAGGCGGCGTTCGAGATGCTCGCCACCGGCGCCTTCATTTCGGCCGAGGCCGCGATGGCGCGCGGCCTGGTCAACTGCGTGACCGAACCCGAGCAGCTCGACGCCGCCATCGAGCACTGGGTGCAGGCCATCGTGGCCAAGCCACGCAGCGCGCTGGCGCTGGGCAAGTCGCTGTTCTACCGCCAGCTCGAAAAAGGCATCGACGCCGCCTACACGGACGCGGCGCAGACCATGGCCTGCAACATGATGGAGCAGGACACGCTCGAAGGCGTGCAGGCGTTCATCGACAAGCGCCCGCCCAACTGGCACTGACGCTGGCACTGAGACGGACACGCGCATGCGCGTGTGGCTTCGCGGCGCAGCGTGACGCTGTTCATCGCTGGAGCAGTCCAAGCAAGGCCAGCAGGCAAAAGCCGGCTCCGGCATAGAACGTGAACGAGGCACCCAGGCGGTCCCAGAACAGACCGGCGATCACGCTGGCGATGAGCATCGCGATGCCGCTGACCAGATTGAAGAATCCGTAGGCGGTGCCGCGCAGGTTGGCGGGAGCGGTGTCGGCGACCATGGTCGCGAGCAGGCCTTGGGTCATGCCCATGTGGATGCCCCACAGCGCAACGCCGGCGAGTACCGTTGTCCAGTGGGCATCGGCCGCCAGGACCAGATCGGCGGCAATCAGGACGACCAGGCCCCAGGCGAGCAGTGTCCTGTGGCTCATCCGATCGGACAGCTTGCCAAACGGATAGGCACAAGCGGCATAGACCCCGTTCATTGCCACCATCACCAGCGGCACCCATGCGAGGGCGATTCCTCCCTGCTGGGCGCGCAGCACCAGAAACGCCTCGCTGAACCGCGCCAGCGTGAAAACCGCGCCCACGCCGACCACCCACCAATACGCGCTGCCCAGTTGCGCGAGCTTGTCCCGGCGGATCGGGTTGCTGCGCCTTTCGTCGACATGCCGCGCCGGCTCGCGCACGCCGAATGCCAGCAGCGCCACCGCGAGCAATCCCGGAATCACGGCCACCCAGAACACGGCGCGGAAGTCGTTGGCCCACAGCAGCATCAGGCCGACCGCCAGCAGCGGGCCGAGAAATGCGCCCACGGTGTCCAGGGCCTGGCGCAGGCCGAATGCGGCGCCACGTACTTGCGGCGGGGCAATGTCTGCCACCAAAGCGTCCCGTGGGGCGCCGCGCACGCCCTTGCCGACCCGATCCAGCAGGCGGGCCGCAAGCACGATGCCCAGGGTCGGCGCGATGGCAAAGAGCGGCTTGGTCAAGGCCCCCAAGGCGTAGCCGAACACGGCCAGCCCCTTGCGTTTGCCCAGATAGTCGCTGAGTGCGCCCGAGAACACCTTGACGATCAGCGCCGTCGCTTCGGCCAGGCCCTCGATCAATCCGACGGCGAACGCGCTGGCTCCCAGCGTGCCGACCATGAACAGTGGCAGCAGGCTGTGAATCATCTCGGAGGAGATGTCCATCAGCATGCTGACAAAACCAAGCAGCCAGATCCCGGCGGGGATGTGGGCGTGCGCACCAGCCTGACGCGGCTTCGGTGCGATCGGGGTTGGGGTTGGCACGGGCATGGGCTTTGCTGGACGCTCTTTTATCTGGGTCCAGGCGCAGGCCACGACGCGCCGGACATCCACGACCGGCCGGGCAACCAGTCGTCAGCCCGCAGGGCTGCGCGTGATTCCCCTGATCGGGTACAAACGGGGTTTGTCTCAACGTGGAGGTTTCCCATGTACTACATCGTCGAATCGGCAAAGCCGTTTGCGCAGGCCGCGCAGGACCTGGACGCGGCCGTCAAGCGCAATGGCTTCGGCGTGCTGCACGTGCACGACCTGGGCGCTACGCTGCGCAGCAAGGGCATCGACTTTGCCGAGCAGTGCCAGGTATTCGAAGTCTGCAACCCGAACCAGGCGGCCAAGGTGCTGGCGACCGACATGCGGCTGAACATGGCGCTGCCGTGCCGGATCTCGGTCTACACGGAAAAAGGCCAGACCCGGCTCGGGTTGATCACGCCGGTCCACATGCTGAGTTCACTGTCGCAGGACCCGCAGCTGATGCCGGTGGCGCGTGAGGTCGAGGACAAGACGATCCAGATGATCGACGAGGCCAGGTAGCGTCCGGGCGCGTACCGTGGCAGGGCCGGCAGCGGCGGCAGCGGCAGGCCGACACGGCCGCTCTCATGCGCGCTGGCCGGCCGTGAGCTGGAGTGCCGCCAGCGCCATGACCTTGCTCGCGTCGAGCATGGCGCGGATCTCGACGTATTCGTCGGGCTGGTGCGCCAGGTCCAGGATGCCCGGGCCATAGGCGATGCACTGGTCGAGCCGGCCGGTGCGCACGATGTGCTTCTGGTCGTAGGTGCCGGGGCTGGAGATGTAGCCCGGCGCCCGACCCAGCACGCGCGCGATCGCGCGCGCCGTCGCGTCGACCACCGGCGCGTCCTTCGGCGTGGCGGTGGGCAGGAAGCTCATGATCTCGCGCACGCCGTAGTCGAAGCCCGGGCGCGTGGCCTTGAGTTCCTCCAGCATCGCGATGATTTCGGCCTTGACGGATTCCAGCGATTCCTCGGTGATGAAACGCCGATCCAGCACCACGCGGCAGGTGTGCGCCACCACCGGCGAAGGGAGGTCTCCGGTCGGCCGGCCCTGGTCGTCGGTCTGGAAGCGCTGCTCCACCTGTCCGCCGTGCAGGCTGTTGATGTTGAGCGTGCTCACGCGGGCGCCGGGCGGCTCCACCGGCTGCGCGGTGCGCCGCTCGCGCAGCCGAGGGGCCAGTTCGGTATCGAGCCGGTGGATGAACGCGCCCATGTGGTTGATCGCCGAGTCGCCCAGGAACGGCATCGAGCCGTGCGCGATGCGCCCGTGCGTCTCGACCTCGGCCCACCACACGCCACGGTGGCCCAGGCAGATGCGGTCCACGCCCAGCGGCTCCGGGATGATCACGTGGTGCACGCGCGGTGCGCTGAAGTAGCCCAGGCTGGCCAGGTGGCCGACGCCGGCAAAGCCGCCGGACTCCTCGTCCACCGTGCCGCTGATCTCGATCGCGCCGGGAAACCGGATGCCCGCCTCCAGGATCGCTTCGAGCGCGATCACGCTGCAGGCGATGCCACCCTTCATGTCGCAGGTGCCGCGGCCGTAGATACGGTCGCCCACCACCTCGGCGCCGAACGGGTCGTGCGTCCAGCCGGTGCCGGCCTCGACCACGTCGATGTGGCCGTTGAAGTGCACGTTCTCGCCGCCCGACAGCGCGCCGGGCAAGCGCGCGACGACGTTGACGCGTGGGTGGCTGTCGTTGTCGCCGGGCGCGCCGTGCGCGCGGAGGTATTCCACCTGGCAGCCGCGCCGGCGCAGCCGCTCGCCCAGCACGCGCGCGCACGCCTCGTAGGCGTCGCCGGGTGGATTGATGGTGGGGATGCGCACCAGTTCCTGCGTCAGCGCCACCAGTTCTTCGCGCTTGGCCTCGATGCGCGCGAGCAGGCCGTCGGTGTCAGCGTTCATCAGGAAATTCTAGTAGGTCGCCCACCTGCGCTTGCCTGCTGCGCGCGGGCTGCCGGGCCTCGCCGCGGATCGAATCCGCATGCGGCGCGACGTTTCGGCCTGCGTGCGGGCTGCCGGGCATCCGCTCCATACAATGCGCCGGTGCAGCAGCCAGACCGATCGAATGCCCGGCGCGCCGCGCTCGTCACCGGCGGCACGCGCCGCATCGGGCGTGCCGTGGCACTGGCGCTGGCGCGTGACGGTGTGCGGGTGGCGGTGCTCAGCCGCGGCCACGATGCCGAGGCGGCGCAGACGGTGCTGGACCTGCGCGCGTGCGGCGTCGATGCGCTGCACCTGGCAGCGGATGTCACCGACCCGGCGCAGGTGCAGGCGGCCTTCGGCGCCGCGGCCAGCCGTTTCGGCGCGCTCGACATCCTGGTGCATTGTGCCTCCCTGCGCAGCCACACCGCGCTGGCCGACATGGACCTGTCGCATTGGCGCGCGGTGCTGGCGACCAACCTGGATGCCGCGTTCCTGTGCAGCCAGGCTGCGCTGGCGCATTTTCCGGCTGTAGGTGGCCGCATCGTGTTCTTTTCCGGCGCAGCGGCGGCCATCGGCGTGCCGATGCGCGCGCACGTGAGCGCGGCCAAGGCCGGGGTCGAAGGGCTGACCCGGGCGTTGGCGGCGGAACTGGCCGCTCGGCAGATCACGGTGAACTGCGTCTCGCCGGGCATCATCGACACCTCCGGTGCGCCCGGTGGACTGCAACTGACGCCCGCGATGCGGCAGTTCCCCATTCCGGCCGGCCGCCAGGGGCGCCCCGAGGAGGTTGCCGCGGTGGTGCGGTTGCTGGTGTCTGAAGAAGGTGCGTACACCACCGGGCAGGTGGTGCGCGTCAACGGTGGCATGGTCTACGGCTGAACTGGTGATCGCAGGCCGCGCGCCCGCAGTGGATCTCTGCGCAGCGCCGCCGCGGATGCGATGCGCAGCCGGCCAGGTGGGCGCAGCCGGGCCGGGCTGCGTCCCGGGCGATCGACTTACAGGCGACCGGCGAGCTTGCGATGGTCGAGCAAGGTGTCGGCCGCGTTGGCGTTCAGGTACCCGGTGGCGACGGCGCGCAGCGCGGCAGGCTTGATCCCGAGGCTGGCCAGGCCCGGCAGCGTACCGCTGGCGACGTTGTCGACCTGCATCGAGGCGAGGTTGTCGCGGCTGAGCATCGGTTCACCCGGCAGCATCTCCAGCATCCAGGCCTGCAACTGTGCCAGGCTGCGCGGCAGCGGCAGGATCGGGCGTGGATGGCCCGCCAACTGGCCGGCCAGCCGTGCCAGTTCGCGCAGCGTGAAGACCTCCGGCCCGCAGGCCTCGACCAGAGCGGGGCAGGACGGGTCGGCCAGGCCGGCGATCGGGCCCGGCCGCTGCAGCAGTCGCACGAGAGCGCTCGCCACGTCCTGCACCCACACCGGCTGGAAGCGGGCCTCGGCGCAGGCCAGCGGCAGCACCGGCCACCAGGCCTGCAGGCGTGCCAGCAGGTTCAGCAGCCGGTCCTGCGCGCCGAACACGACGCTCGGGCGCAGTATGCTGGTGGCCAGCCCGCTCGTGCTCACGATTGCTTCTCCCTGCGCCTTGCTGCGCAGGTACCGCGACGGCGCGTCCGCCGCCGCGGCGAGCGCGCTGACGTGCACCAGCCGGCGCACGCCGGCGCGCTGGCAGGCACGCACGATCTTTTGTGGCAGCGCCACGTGCACCTGTTCGAACGCCGCCGCATTGCCGTGCAGGATCGCGATCAGGTTCACCACCGCGTCGTGGTCCTGCACCAGTTGCGCCAGCGTGGTTTCGTCGTGCACGTCGGCTTCGATCACGTCCACCCACGGCAGCGACTGCACCGTCTGTCCGTGGATCCGGCGCCGGGTGGGCACGGTGATACGGCAGTCGAGAACGTGCGCCTTTTCGCAGAAGTGGCGGCCGATGAATCCGCTGCCGCCCAGTACCAGAATCCGCTTCATCGTTCATGCCTCCTGTGTCGATCGGACCGGTCGGCCCGGAGCCTGCGATGGTTCACGTCGCCACGGACCGCCGGCCGGGCCACCCTCCGTTGCGGGACTGAGCGCCTTGGGAACGGCCCGGCGTCGCTCAATCCGAATGCCTCCGCCTGACGGCTGCGGTGCGAGCGCCTTCGGGGCGGCCGTGCGTCGCTCATGGCAAGTCCTTGTAGGGTTCCGGCGCATTGGCCGCACGCGGGCCGACCATGCCCAGCCTGGCCTTGAGTGACTGCGGCTTGCCGCTGAGCAGGGCGGCGTAGTTGGTGGTGTTGCTCAGGACCTTCTTCACGTAGTCGCGGGTTTCGTTGAACGGGATGTTCTCGGCCCAGATCGCTGCTTCCAGCACCGGTCCGTTGCGCCAGTTGCGCGGCCGGCCCGGGCCTGCGTTGTAGGCCGCGGCGGCGAGAGCCATGGAGCCGGCGAAGTCGTCCAGCGCGAGCTTCAGGTAGGCGGTACCGATCACGATGTTGGTGTTGCGATCGTTGATGCGCTCCGGCTTGAAATCGTCCATGCCGATCTT
>JBDHRZ010000128.1:0-7365 GCA_039807845.1 Rhodoferax sp. | reverse complement strand
GCGATCCCAACCACCTCGCCGGCACGGACCTGCAGCGCGACGCCGTCGAGGTCGACGCCGAACTGGTGGTCGCGCGCCAGGTGCAGGCCCTCGACCTGCAACACCGGCGCACCGGGCCGCCGATCGCGGTGCGTCAGGGCGGGCGGCTCGGCGCCGATCATCATGCGCGAGAGCGAGGCGTTGGACTCCTCGGCCGGATTGCACACACCGGTGACCCTGCCGGCGCGCAGCACCGTGCACGCGCTGCACAGGGAGCGGATCTCGTGCAGCTTGTGGCTGATGTAGAGGATGCTGCAACCCTCGGCCGCGATCTTCCTGAGCACGACGAACAGGCGCTCGACCGCCTGCGGGGTCAGCACCGAGGTCGGCTCGTCGAGGATGAGCAGCCTGGGGTCACCGAGCAGGGCGCGGATGATTTCCACCCGCTGCATCTCGCCCACGCCGAGCGTGTGCACCGGCCGGGCCGGGTCCACCTCGAGCCCGTATTCCTGCGCCTTCGCCGTGATGGCCTGCGTCACCTGCGCCAGCGACACGCGCCGCGACAGGCCCAGCCAGACGTTCTCGGCCACCGTGATGGTGTCGAACAGGCTGAAGTGCTGGAACACCATGCTGATGCCCAGCGCGCGCGCCTGCTGCGGGTTGCGGATGTGGACCTCGCGCCCGTCGAACCAGACGTGGCCCGCATCGGGTTTGACGGCACCGTAGATGACCTTCATCAGGGTCGACTTGCCGGCACCGTTCTCGCCGAGCACCGCGTGAATCTCGCCGGGCTGCACCACCAGCGATATGGCGTCGTTGGCGAGCACCGACGGATAGCGCTTGGTGATGCCGCGCAGTTGCAGCCGCGCCTGCGTCGTCGTCATACTGGCTTGTCTCTGGTTATTGCACCCTCGGGTGCTCGTTGTCGTCAGCAGCGGCGATACTACATGGCCACCCGGGTGCAGCGCGAAACACTGCACGGGCCGCACCATGCGAAGACCGCGCAACCTCACAGCCATTCTCGCATCGCCGCACACCATGACCCGCAAACCGCTCCGATTCATCCGCCGCGGCGCCGTCTGCACGCTGCACGACGTCGCTCCCGATCGCACCTTGCTCGAACTGCTGCGCGAAGACATGGGCTGCAGCGGCACCAAGGAAGGCTGCGGCGAAGGCGACTGCGGCGCCTGCACCGTGGTGCTGGCAGCGCTCGAAGGCGACGCGCTGCGCTTTCGCGCCGTGAACAGCTGCATCCGGCTGGCGCACGCAATCGACGGCATGGCGCTGTGGACGGTGCAGGACCTGGCGGCCGTCGACGGCCGCCTGCACCCGGCGCAGGCTGCGCTGCTGCAGCACCACGGTTCGCAATGTGGCTTCTGCACACCGGGCTTCGTGATGAGCCTGTTCGCCCTGTACCAGAACCACGTCGTGCCGGGTGAGCCGGTGACGCGTGAACGCGCGCAGGAGGCCCTGTCGGGCAACCTGTGCCGCTGCACCGGCTATCGGCCGATCCTGGATGCGGCGCAGGCGCTGGCGACGCTGCCGGGCGCGCTGGTGGACACGACAGCGCTGCGCGCGCAGTTGCGCCAGCTGCAGGCAGGAGACGCAGGCGCCGGCGCAGCGCCAGCGACGGATGCGCAATCCGGCCGCACCGAGGGCGCCGGCGGGGCCGGGGGCTGCGCAGCGCCCGCCTACCTCGCGCCGACCGACCTGGCGGCGCTGCTGCGTGCGCGCGCCGCTTTCCCGCAGGCGCAGTTGGTGGCCGGCTGCACCGACGTCGGCCTGTGGGTGACCAAGCAGCACCGGCGCTTCAACCAGGTGCTCGACGTCACGCGCGCCGCCGAGTTGCAGCGCATCGAGCGCTACCCGCAGCACCTCGCGATCGGCGCGGCGGTGCCCCTGGAGGACGCCTTTGCCGCCCTGGTGCAGGACCGGCCGCAGTTGCGCGCCTTCGCGCAGCGCTTTGCCGGCCTGCCGGTGCGCAACGCCGGCACGCTGGGCGGCAACGTGGCCAACGGCTCGCCGATCGGCGACAGCATGCCGCTGCTGATCGCACTGGGCGCACACGTGGTGCTGATGCGCACCGGCGCCCACCGCCACCTGCCGCTGGAGGCGCTCTACACCGGCTACCGCCGCAACGTCATGGCGGCCGACGAGTTGCTGGCCTGGGTCGTCGTCCCGCTGCCTGTGCCGGGCGAATTGCTGCGCGTCTACAAGATCTCCAAGCGCTTCGAGGACGACATCTCCGCCGTCTGCCTGGCCATCGACCTGCAGCTGGACGACGGGCTGATCGCCCGCGCCTCGATCGGCGTGGGCGGCGTTGCGCCGACACCGGTGCGCGCACGGCAGACTGAGGCGTTACTGCTCGGCCGGCGCTGGAATTCGGAGCTCGCCGAGCAGGCCGCACAGACGCTCGGTGCGGAGTTCCAGCCGATCTCGGACCTGCGCGCCAGTGCCGAATACCGAACGACGCTGCTCGGCAACCTGATGCGGCGCTTCTGGCTCGAGAGCCAGGGCGCCAGCTCGCTCAACCTGGAGTCCTTTACCCTGGAAGGGGCGCGCCCATGAGCGCCGCCGGGCCGCTCCCAAGGCGCTCGCACCGCAGCCGTCAGGCGGAGGTGTTCCGATCGGACGCCGCCGGGCCGCTCCCAAGGCGCTCGCACCGCAGTGCGCAGCACGGAGGATAACCTGATGAACGCCCCCGACACGCGCGCGAACACAGCCACCCTGGCGGCCGGCCGCGCGAATCCCGACCTGGCAGCACACCCTGCGGCCGGAGTGGCCCAGGCGCACGAGAGCGCCCGCGCCCACGTCACCGGTGACGCGACCTACATCGACGACATGCCGGAGCTGCGCGGCACGCTGCACGCGGCGCCGATCGTCTCGCAGGTGGCACACGGCCGCTTGCGCAGCGTGGACGCGAGCGCGGCGCTGACCATGCCCGGGGTGCGCGCCGTGGTGCTGGCCTCCGACGTGCCCGGCCATCCCATGATCGCCTCGCCGACCGGCGACGAACCGGTGTTCGCCGACAGCACCGTGCAGTACGCGGGCCAGGTCGTGGGACTGGTGCTGGCCGACGACGTCATGGCGGCGCGGCGCGCGGCACGCCAGGTACGGCTGCAGATCGACCCGCTGCCCGCGATCCTCGGCACGCAGCAGGCACTCGCCGCGCAGAGTTACGTGCTGCCGCCGGTGTTCGTGCGCCGCGGCGACGCGCAGGCCGCGCTGGCGCGCGCGCCGCAGCGGCTCAGCGGCACGCTCGAAGTCGGTGGCCAGGAACACTTCTATCTCGAAGGCCAGGTCGCCTACGTGCTGCCCCAGGAGCAGGGCCAGTGGCTGGTGCATTCGAGCACCCAGCACCCGGGCGAGGTGCAGCACTGGGTTGCGCATGCGCTGGGCGTGGACAGCCACGCGGTGCGCGTGCTGTGCCGGCGCATGGGCGGCGGGTTCGGCGGCAAGGAAACCCAGGCCGGGCACCTGGCGGTGTGGAGCGCGGTGGCCGCAGCGAAGACGGGCCGTCCGGTCAAGCTGCGGCTGGACCGTGACGACGACTTCACGATCACCGGCAAGCGCCATCCGTTCTCCTATCGCTACACCGTGGGCTTCGACGACACCGGCCTGCTGTGCGGCCTGCAGCTCGAACTGGCGGCCGACTGCGGCTCTTCCGCCGACCTCAGCGGGGCGGTGGCGGACCGCGCGGTGTTCCACTGCGACAACGCCTACTACCTGGGCGACGTCGAGATCGCGTCCTACCGCTGCAAGACGCACACGCAGAGCCACACCGCGTTTCGCGGCTTCGGCGGGCCGCAGGGCGTGATCATCATCGAGGCGATCCTGGGCGACATCGCCCAGCATCTGGGGCTCGACCCGCTGCAGGTGCGTCGGCGCAACCTGTACGGCGTGCAGGATCGCAACGTCACGCACTACCAGATGCCGGTCGAGGACAACATCCTCGCACCGCTGATCGAGCGGCTGGCAGACAGTTGCGGTTACACACGCCGGCGCGCCGAGATCGCGCGCTGGAATGCATCGAGCCCGGTCATCAAGCGCGGCATCGCGGTCACGCCGGTGAAGTTCGGCATCTCGTTCACCGCCACCCTGTTCAACCAGGCCGGCGCGCTGGTGCACGTCTACACCGACGGCAGCGTGCAGGTCAACCACGGCGGCACCGAGATGGGCCAGGGGCTCAACACCAAGGTGGCGCAGGTCGTGGCCGACGAGCTCGGCATCGCGTTCGATCGCGTGCTGTGCACCGCCAGCGACACCGGCAAGGTGCCCAACGCCTCGGCCACTGCCGCGTCCACCGGATCCGACCTGAACGGCCGCGCGGCGCAGTTCGCCGCGCGCACGGTACGCGACAACCTGGCCCAGTTCGTCTGCGGGCTGGACGGCTGCGGTGCCGGCGCCATCCGCTTCCAGGGCGGCCAGGTGATCTCGCCCAGCGCCACGCGCAGCTTCGAGGCGGTGGTGGCGCTGGCCTACGCGAACCGGATCCAGCTCTGGAGCGACGGCTTCTACCGCACGCCGAAGATCCACTACGACAAGACCACGCTGAGCGGCCGACCGTTCTTCTATTTCGCCTACGGCGCGGCCTGCTCAGAGGTGGCGATCGACACCCTCACGGGCGAGAACCGCGTGCTTGCGGTCGACATCCTGCACGACGTCGGCCGCTCGATCAACCCGGCGATCGACATCGGCCAGATCGAAGGCGGCTTCGTGCAGGCGATGGGCTGGCTCACCACCGAGCAACTGGTATGGGACGCGCAAGGCCGGCTCGCCACCCACGCGCCGAGCACCTACAAGATTCCGACCGCCGGCGACGTGCCGGAGCACTTTCGCATCGCGCTGTGGGGTGAGCCCAACCGCGAAGACACCGTGCACGGCTCCAAGGCGGTGGGCGAGCCACCGTTCATGCTGGCGATCAGCGTATACGAGGCGCTGCGCGCGGCAATCGCGTCGGTCAACCGGCAAGACCGCAGCCCGGTGGTGCTGGTCGCACCAGCTACGGCGGAAAACGTGCTCGACGCCCTGCAGCGGAGGCTCAGCGCCCGTGCGCCTCCATGAATCGCGCCCGCGCGTGCTGCTCGATCCTCATGCGCCCACAGGCTCTCACACCCCGGCCAGCATGCGCAGGCCACCCGGATCGACCAGTTGGACCACGCGCCCCGAGCCGCTGATCAGGCTGCGCTCACGCAGGTGGCGCAACACACGCGACAGGGTCTCGGGCGCAATGCCCAGTTGCGCGGCGATCATGCGCTTGCGCTGCTGCAGCGTCACCGCTACCGACCCCTGGGCGCTGGTCTGGGCGTGGCGCAGCAGCCATTCGGCGCAGCGCGCCTCGGCATCCTTGGCCAGGCGGCTCACGGCCAGCTGGCTCTGCTGCCAGTGGGCGCTGGCGACGTCGCGCAGCAGGTTCTGCGCCGATTCCGGCAGACCGGTCAGCCAGTTGCGAAACACCGGCACCGGCAGCCGCCTGAGCTTCACTCGCGACTGCGCCACCGCGTCGACCAGGCAGGGCCGATCGAGAATGGCGGCGCTGGCTTCGAGCCAGAACGGCCCTTCCACCGTGCCCAGCAGGTGGGTCATGGCGTCCCCATCGGCCAGCCCGAGCCCGATCTGACCGGACTCGACGAGCAGCACGGCGTCGGCCAACTCGGCGCGGCGCAGCAGCAGCGTGCCGGGCTCCACCGACGCGCGTTCGGTGGCGAGGTCGAGCAACTCGTTGGGCAACATGGCGCCGAATGTGCCCGCAATCTGCTCCGGCGTTATTGAGCAACATCAAATGGGCGGACTCGCGCCCTTCGATCCCAGCGGCTGGGACGCGAGCGCCGTTGGCGGCACACGCCGCGTTGCGCCGCCCCGGCCACACACCCACAATCGACGCACGACCCGCGCCGCCGTCGCGCGCGAAATGGAGCCCGAGCAGACCCATGGCCCAAACGATCACCCCACCCCTGAAGACGATTCCACAACGCGCGCCCACGATGCACGTGAGCGATGCGGTACTCGACCGACTGGCGCGCGTGAGCAGCGGATCGCTGACCACGCAGCTCTATATCAAGGGGCTGCGCCAGCCGGTGCTGCACGGCCTGGTGCCGCTCAATGCCAAGGTCAAGCCGTTCGCGGGGCGGGCCTACACGATGCGCTTCATCCCGGCGCGCGAAGACGTCGACCACTACGCCAACCTCACCACTGCACCCTCGGCCGACAACCTGCAGTGGGTGGGCGTGGAGCAGCTCGAGCCGGGCCACGTGCTGGTGATCGACAGCAACCGCGACGGCCGCGCGGCGTCCATGGGCGGCATGCTGATCCAGCGCATGATGCTGCGTGGCGCGCGCGCCGTCATCACCGACGGCAGCTTTCGCGACGGCGCCGAGTTGCGCGCGCTCGATTTCCCCATCTGGAGCACCGGAGTCACCAACACCACCCGGCTGAGCTACCACCACGTGGCCGACCTGCAGGCGCCGATCGGCTGCGCCGGCGTGGCGATCTACCCGGGCGACGTGATCCACGGCGACGGCGACAACGTGACCGTGGTGCCAGCCCACATGGCCGAGGAGATGGCCGACCTGTGCGAGAAACGCGACGACATCGAGGGCTACCTGGCGCTGCGCGTGCAGCGCGGCGAAGCGCTGTGGGGCGTGTATCCGCCCAGCGAAGCCACACGGGCCGAATACCGGCAATGGGTCGCAGACGGCCGCCCGCCGATCGGCCCGCTCCCCGGAGAATGAGGCACACACACCCGCGCCGCGTGCCGTGTCGGGCACGCGGCGCACGCACGAGGACGACACCATGAGCCAGCCACGATTCACCCCCGCCGACTACGCCGCGCTGATCCGGCGCTATTTCGCCGCCTGCAACGCGGCCGACTACGCCGCGCTGGTCTCCTGCTTCACGCCCGACGCGGTGCACTACTTCCCGGCCGGGCTGCCCGAAGTGCCCTGGCGCGGCGCCGACACGATCGCACGCAAGTGGCAGTGGTGCGTGGCCAATCTGGGCTCGCAGTGGACCATCGACCGGCTCATCATCAGCCACGACTCGCCCGAGGGCATGATCGAGTGGACGCACTGGAAGAACCAGAGCGGCACCGCGCTGCGCGGCGCCGAGTGGTACGACTTCGACCCGCACAGCGGCCGCATCGCCGAAATCCGTGCCTACTACGCCGCCCCCGCGGACAAGGCGGTGCGCATCAACGAACTGGTCGACTTCGACTACGCCGGCCGGGGCTACCCGCTGCGCAGCGCGTAGGTCTCGGTCGGGCTTGGGATCACCGGCATCATGATGAACGCGCCGGTGCCGTCCTGCGCCATACGATTCAACCTGGAAACCGCAGTTGGATGCGCCCAGCAGTGCCGCTATCGGCACGCCAGGCAAGGGTGAACGCTG
>JBDHRZ010000127.1:0-7374 GCA_039807845.1 Rhodoferax sp. | reverse complement strand
GACGGTGCCGTGAATTGGTATAACCAATAAGGACGCCGACGCGGTGTGCGTGGATTCTCTTGGCGGAGTCGGTGCTAAATGCCTAGGGTAAACACCTAATATAACAACCAGTTACGCAAAAGTGTTTTATTGGTAATACCAATATGCAAGAAATCGGCAGGTCGGCAAGGGCGGGATGCGCCTGTGAGGCCCCGCCTTCAGGCCCGTTGCCACCGCTGTAGAAAGGCTCAGGCAGCGCTGCCTGTTGCCCCCTGCCATCGCGCGTTCGCGAGGATGGCAGTGAGTTCTGCAGGCCTTGCGCGCAGCCAACAGTGATCGCTGTTTGAGCCTGCTGAGGCCGCCATTTTTGATAGCTATCAGCGCTTGTTGAGTAAGGCATATAGCCTGATTCGGCGTGATTTGATGCCTGTCGCAGACTCCTTCCCCTGCGGAACGCGGAACCACCCCCGGCCCGGGCGGTGATGGGAGCCGCGAGCGCCGGCATCTTGTCGGCCCCCTGACGGCACAAGCCCTGCCTTGCAGGTATCCCCTATTGGTGGCGCTCTGGTTGCACCCCCATCATCGACTCCGTTTTGACAACAACCATCAGGAGACGACGCATGAGGATCACGACCGCACTGGCCGCACTGGCCCTGGCACTGGGTTGCACGCCGGCCGTGCAGGCGCAGACCGGCAGCTACCCCAGCCGCCCCATCACCCTGGTGGTGCCCGCCGGCGCCGGTGGCGGCACCGACGTGGTGGCGCGCGTGCTGGCCGATGAGCTGGGCAAGCGCCTGGGCCAGGCCGTGGTGGTGGACAACAAGACCGGTGCATCGGGCATGCTCGGCACCCAGGCCGTGGCCCGCGCCGCGCCCGACGGCTACACGCTGCTGGTGGCCTATTCCACGCCGGTGTTCTACGCCCACCACATCTTTGCCAAGGTGCCCTACAACATCCAGAAGGACTTCGCCTTCATCACCCAACTCGCCTCCACCAGCGTGGTGATGATGGTCAACGCCAAGGTGCCCGTGCACAACATGCAGGAATTCATGGCCTGGGCGCAGCAGAACAAGGGCAAGGTCAACTACGGCTCCTACGGCCAGGGCTCGGCCGGTCACCTGATGAGCGCCTACCTGAGCGAATCACGCAAGCTTGACATGACGCACGTGGCCTACAAGAGCGAGGCGCCGCACATCCAGGACCTGGCGGGCGGCGTGGTCTCCTGGGGCCTGGGCACCATTGCTGCGGCCCAGGGCGTGCTCAAGGACAATCGCGTGCGCCCCATCGCCATCTTCGGCCCCAAGCGCCTGGCCGAGCTGCCCAACGTGCCCACCATGGCCGAGCAGGGCTTCACCGACCCCGAGTTCAACACCGTCGCCTGGTTCACCCTGCTCGCGCCCGCCGGCACGCCCAAGCCCATCCTGCAGCGGCTGGAGAAGGAGGCGGTGGAAATCATCCACTCCACGCCCATGAAGGCGCGCTTTCAGGTCTTCGGCCTGGAGTCGGTGCCGGGCGGGGCGGCGCAGTTCCACAAGGATTTCGATGCCGTCGATCCGGTGATTCAGAGGCTGGTGAAGATTTCGGGGGTTAAGGCGGAGTGATGGGGGTGGGCTTTCAGTCGGCCGGAGGCCCAGGCGCATTGGGGGCAGTGATCCAGAGAACAGGATGGTGCGGGAGCCTTGTTGAGGCACGGTGGAGCAGACCTGCTCGATCCCTTCCACCGCCTACACCGGCGTGATGGCAGGCATAGGCCGTCGAACAACCGGCAGGTGATCCCGCGCGATGCCTTCCGGGCGGTTGGGGAAGGCATGAACACCCCTGCCGTGCCGTGCGGGCCGCCGTATACCCTCGATCGCCGCGAGCAGCGTCAGAGCCAGCACATCGCGCTGTGCATGGCTGCCACCGAGTCGGTGCGCAACCGGGGGAAGGCTGGCCAGCAGCGGAATGGCCACCATCATGTCGCCGTGCACGAACGCACGCAGCGCACGAACGGCGGGCAGGCCGAGGTCGCGTGTCGTGGCGCCATGGCGCGTCGATCGTGAGGCGCTACGCACCAGCTCCGCCTCAAGTCGTTCGACGCGTGCCCCGTCGCCGGGCAGTCCGAATGCCAACATCGCATGCACATCGGAGAAACTGCAGGTTCGGTCGTCAATGTGCCGCTCCCACGCCACAGCGAGATCGACAGCGCGTGCTCCTACATCCTGTGACCGCAGCCGGATGCGCCAGAGCAGTGAAACGGCATCAATCAGGTCCGACAATGCCAGGGAGCCCGGGCCGCGCATCTGCCCGTCGTAGATCGCAAGTGCGGAACCCATGTCGCCCCGTTCCAGGTGGAACAGCGCGGCATGCCACCAGCCATGCGTGACGAAGGTGGACCCACTGGACCAGACGGCGCTGTGCGCATGCATCCAGCGCAACCCGTCCTCGGGGCGGTTCGACATTTCGAAGACATGCGCCATCGCGTGGTGCGCGCGCGCATCGCGCGAATCCAGCTCCAGCGCACGCTGCGCCACATCTTCGGCCCGCGCCGGATCGCCGGTCTCGACCAGCGCGAAGGCGTGCATGGCGAGCACCGAGCCATACCCAGGCAGCGCCGCCGAAATGCGCCGCAGCGTGGCGCCGATGCGTGCACCCATGCGCGCGAAGTCCCCCGTCATGTAGTCGATCGAATGCGAAACCTGCAGCGCGAGCAGGTCGTGCGGCCGGGCGTCCAGCAGCTCGTCCAGGCAGGCACGCATGCGTCCGAGATCATCCTCGAGCGCGGCACCGATGGCCGCCAGATGGAGTTGTTCGTACCGATCGGCGGGCCAGTGCCGCGCCGCAGCCAGGACGGGACCTGCCGCGCGATGGCACCGCGGATCGCGGCTGCAGATCAGGAGGTAGGCGCGCAGCGCATGCGCCATGACGAAGGCAGGCGCATCACGCAGTGCGCCATCGAGCGCTGCATCAGCGTCTACGCGCCAGGTGCGTGAGGCGGCGAGCGCGCGCTCGTAGGCCGTCGCGGCGGTGGTGTTTGCCCCGCTCAGCGGAATCCCGCGAGCGTCCTGCGGACGCCGCTTCGGGACATTGCGGAGTGCTGCGGACATCTTGGACCTTTGCTGGGATGCAGGGCGTGTGCCAGGTGGCATCGACCACCTGTGCGCGCGACTCACTGCGGTGGACTCAGGAGCTGCTGCGCCGCCAGTGCGCCGATCTGACGCCCCATGGCGGCGCCGACTTCCGTGGAGAAGCGGTAGTGCATGCCCCCGGAAACGCGGGCCTCGGCAACCTCTTGCACGAACGCATCTACGCTCGGCCATTGACGCGTGGCACCTATGGCGCTGGGACTCCCGGTGCTCAGCAACGGCATGGCGCTGCTCCCGACCTCTGCCTGAAGGATTTCGCCCACCGCGGCCGCGAGGATGCTGTGCGCGCTCGGGTATTCCGGGTGGGCCGGCGTTTCGATGAACGAGACCCAGGTTGCATCGCGCTGCGTTGCATCGTTGCCGTCCACGTCGCCATTGCGGATTGCGGTGATCGGGCGCCAGAAGTTGTAGTGGTACTTGGCGTCGAAGACCGAGATCATCGCGTCATCCATCGCCTGGGCCACTGTTGCGAAGAGCCGCGCGTTGCGCACCGGGTCGCGGCCTGGCTGCAGCGCCACCGAGCGCACCATGCCGTGATAGATCGACGGCTGCGAAAACTCCCAGAAGCGCGCGACGGCGCTCTGCTCCGTGCTGCGCTGGTGGTTCGCCCTGCCGCCAACGGCCTTGACTTCCTCGTAATTGCGCACCCAGTGATCGCTCGTCAGCGCCGGTGGCGGCGAAGGACGGAACTGCGCCGCGTTCGCCATGATCCACGGCTTGCGCTTCGGCCATTGCACGGCGGCGGGCACAGCGGTCAGCACATAGCTGCCCGGCGCCGCATGCGGTCGGTACGATTCGCCGCCGTCCGCACCGTCCTGGGCGCGCGCGGCGAGCACCTCGGCAGCGGCACGTTCGCCGATCGCGATGCCCGCGGCGCGCAAAGGCCCCTCCGGGACAGCCAGCAGCGCGGCCTGGTACGCGGCGTCGATGGAGGCCTGCTGCCCCGCGACCAGTTTGCCGAGCGTGGCGCGATGCGCCGCGGCAACTGCCGCCTCAAGCGATGCCTTGCGCGGATCGACGCGGGCTGCGGCTTCGTATGTGGCGGTCTGCACGAGCGCCATCACGCGCACCGCCGGAGGGGTTCCCATCTTCGATTCGAAGAGGATTTCACCGGCCTTGATGTTCCAGTCGGTGACGATGTCTGCGTGCGCCTGGACAGCGAGCGCCGCGATGACGGCCGTGCCGAGGTGGCGCGCGAGGGGGATGAGTTTGTTGGGCATGGGATGTCTCTTCAGTCAGGGGTGTATGGAAGTCAGCGATGCAGCAGCACGATGCGCCGCCGCGTCGCCTCGGCGTCGCCGGCAATCTCACTGGCGACCGAGCTGATCTCGCCGTGCATCAGGCCGAGGTCGCGCAGGACGTGCGCATCCAGAGCGCCGATCGACTGCTCGGTGCGCTGCGCCAGACGGCGACGCGCATACCGCTCCGCGTGCCGGCGCAACGCGTCGGCGAAGGCCGCGGTGCTTGCAAACAGCAGGGCCACGGCGGAATGCATGGCGAATGGGAGGGTCTGCTTCATGACGTTTCCTCGGTGGTGTGTGGTGGACGCGCGCAGCCGCGCGCCGGGGTCGCCTGGATGCGGCGCATTGCTGCCTCATGCCACCGTGATCACGATCTCGGCGTACTCGCTGGGCACCACGAGGCCACGACCCTGGCCGACGTCCAGCTCGTTCAGCAGCGCCAGAATGTCGCGCTCCAGCGCTGCCTGGCCGGTGGCATCGAGCGCGGCAAACGCCCTGTGCGTGGGGCCGTAGTAGTCGCGAAACACCTGCAGGAAGTGCGCGGCGGAACGGTACCGGAAGCAGAACATCTTGCGCTCTATGTGCAGGTGGCGCGCCCGGGGGCCGAACAGGGAGACGAGGTGGGCCTCGGTCCCCCACAGGGCCGGTGACTTCACGCCCGCGGGCGGAGCGACATGGGCGCCTATGGTCTTGAACAGGCGTCCGATGGCGCCTTCGGGCGTCCAGTTGGCCATGGCGATTCGTCCACCAGGGCGTACCACGCGCAGCATTTCGCGCGCGGCAGTGGCCTGGTCGGGTGAGAACATCACGCCGAAGGTGGACATCACGACATCGAAGCTGGCGGCCTCGAAGGGCAGCGCCTCGGCATCGGCGGCCTGGTAGCGGACATCGAGCCCTTCGGCTTCGGCGCGTCGGCGTCCCTTGTCCAGCAGCTGCGGAACGTAGTCGGTGGAGGTCACGCGGGCATAGCGTCGTGCCGCGGCCAGCGTGGCGTTGCCGTTCCCGGCGGCCACGTCGAGCACGCGCTCGTCGGCCCGTATGTCGGCCGCCTCGGCGAGGGTTTCACCGACGATCTGCAGGGTAGTGCCAACGACGGTGTAATCGCCGCTGGCCCAGGTGGCCTGCTGGCGCTGTTTGATCGCTGCATAATCTGGCGTTGCGGAGGTGATGGTCATGGTGTCTGAATCCCTAGGGTGGTTGAGGTGCCGACACATCGTTGGTCGGTGTGCAGATGATTCCCTCGCCCTGCGTTAGGCGCTTCGCCTGTTGTCCTGATCCTTTGCTCCAACGTCCGCCGATGCGCCAAGGAGCTCCGATGACCACGCTTGATCCCTTGTCCGACGTGCTGCGCAGCGTGCGGCTGCGAGGGTCGGTCTTCTTCCATGTCAGTTGCCGCGACGAGTGGGCGGCGCTGGCGCCTCCCTCATGGGAGTTGGGGCCGGCGGTGATGCCGGGTGCCGAACACGTGATCGAGTACCACATGTTCATCAAGGGCCAGGGGTGGATCGCGGTCGATGGCGAGCCGCCGATGCCCATGCACGAGGGTGAAATCGTGATGCTGCCGCACGGCGACAAGCACGTGGTTTCGAGCGCGCCTGGCGTGGCTCCAGCCGACGAGAAGGCGGCCGAGGGCGACTGGCTGTTTCGCATGCGCGACGACCCCAAGCCCATCCCGATCAGCTACCGGGGCGGCATGTTCGCGGCGGGATCGGGCTTGCCGCCAGAGGAAACCAGCACGGTCATCCTGTGTGGTTTCATCGCCTGCGACCTCAAGCCCTTCAATCCCTTGATCGATGCGTTGCCCCGGATGCTGCACCTGCCTGCCGATGGTGTTGGCGCGTGGGTGGCGCCGATACTCGAGCATGCCGCCACCGAGACCGGCGAGCGGCGTCCCGGCGGTAGCGCGCTGTTGCAGCGCGTGAGCGAGATGGTGTTTGTCGATGGCGCACGGCGCTATCTCGATTCGCTGCCGGCCGCGTCGCAAGGCTGGCTTGGTGCTCTGCGTGACCGCCAGGTGGGACGGGCGATTGGCCTGATGCATGCTGAGCCCGCGCACCCATGGACGTTGGAAGACATGGGGCATCGCGTCGGTCTCTCGCGCTCGGCCTTGCACGAGCGCTTCGTGTTGCTGACCGGCCTGGCGCCCATGCAGTACCTGACCAACTGGCGCATGCAGTGTGGCGCGCGTCTGCTGCGCGAGAGCGACGCCAATGTGGCTTCCGTGGCTGTCGACGTGGGATACGAGTCCGAGGCGGCGTTCGCACGCGCTTTCAAGCGTGCGACCGGACTGCCTCCGGCTGCTTGGCGACGCGTGCAGGCGCAGGGACCAGGGGCCGGTTAGGGATGCGCTGCCGCCATGCGCCTTAGGCTGGCGGCGCGCCCATGCAGATGAGGGCTTGCGCGGCCATGGGGGCGCAGATGCCCCCGGTTCTCACCCCACCAGCGGCTCATCCCCCATCGCCTCGATCTGCTCGCGCAGCATGTCCACCTGGCCGCGCCAGTAGTCGCTGCTGCCGAACCACGGGAAGTTGTGCGGAAAGATCGGGTCGGCCCAGCGGCGCGCCAGCCAGGCGCTGTAGTGGATCAGGCGCAGGGTGCGCAGCGGCTCGATGAGGGCCAACTCGCGCCGGTCGAAGGCGCGCAGCTGCTCGTAGCCGTCGAGCAGGGTGGACAACTGCAGCTGGCGCTGGCGCCGGTCGCCCGACAGCAGCATCCACAGGTCCTGCACGGCCGGGCCCATGCGGGCGTCGTCCAGGTCCACGAAATGCGGGCCGCCGTGGCCGGCGTCGTCCAGCGGCGTCCACAGCACGTTGCCGGGGTGGCAGTCGCCGTGCAGGCGGATAATGTTGGCGTTTTCTAGGCCAAATTGGCCTGCAGCGCTTGATGAGCAAGCGCTGGCAGCTATCAATTCAAGAGCTTCGTCGCAGGCGCTGCGCCAGGCGGACTGCTGGTCCAGGGGGATGATCTGCGCGCCCAGCAGCCAGTCGCGCGGCTCCTGGCCGAAGCTCTGCAGGTCGAGGCGTGGGCGC
>JBDHRZ010000126.1:0-7389 GCA_039807845.1 Rhodoferax sp. | reverse complement strand
ACCGTGGACATGATCGCCACCGGCACCGACATCAAGCCGGTGGAGATCGTCGTCTTCATGCGCAGCGTGAAGAGCCGCAGCTTCTTCGAGCAGATGAAGGGCCGCGGCGTGCGCGTGATCAAGGACGACGACCTGCGCGGCGTGAACCCGGGCGAGCACGTGCACAAGGACCACTTCGTCATCGTCGACTGCGTGGGCGTGTGCGAGCGCGACAAGACCGACAGCCGCCCGATGGACCAAAAGAAGAGCGTGCCGCTGGACGCGCTGCTGCAGGCCGTGAGCCTGGGCAACGTCGAGCCCGAGGTGCTCTCCAGCGTGGCCGTGCGCCTGGCGCGGCTGGACGCGCAGCTCACCGACGCCGAGCGCGCCAAGGTGGTGACGGAAGCCGGCGGCCTGGGCCTGAAGGAACTCTCGCGCGGCATCGTGCAGGCGCTTGCCGTCCCCTCTCCCTCCCAGGGAGAGGGCCAGGGTGAGGGTTGGTCCGACGACGCGCTGCGGTCCGCCGTCAAGCCGCTCTCCAATCCCGCGCTGCGCACGCTGATCCTGACGCTCAAAGCCAGCAAGGAACTGGTGATCGACACCGTCACCCAGGACCGCGTGCTCGAAGCCGGCTTCTCCGAGGCCGCGCACGAGCGCGCGCAGGGCATCGTGCAGAGTTTCGAAGCCTTCATCACCCAGCACCGCGACGAGATCACCGCGCTGCAGCTTCTCTACAACCGCCCCACCAAGGTGCCGCTGAAGTTCGAAGACCTGAAGGCGCTGGCCGACACGCTGCAGGCCCCGCCGCACCTGTGGACCGAAAGCCAACTCTGGCAGGCCTACGCCGCGCTGGACCAGAGCAAGGTCAAGGGCGCGAGCCGCCGCCGCATCCTGACCGATCTCGTCTCACTCGTACGCTACGCGATGCACCAAGAGAACGAGCTGGTGCCCTACCCCGAGCGCGTGATGGCCAACTTCCGCGCCTGGCTCGCCCAGCAGGATTCTCAGGAGCCTGTGGGTCGGGCTTCAGCCCGACGCCCTCCCTTCACCGACGAGCAGCGCTGGTGGCTGGAGAAGATGGCCGAGCACATCGCCAGCAACCTCGGCATCGAGGCCGAGGACTTCGGCTATGCGCCGTTCGACCAGCGCGGCGGCTTGGGCCGAGTGCATCAGCTTTTCGGGGCGGAGTTGCCGACGGTGATCGATGAGTTGAATCGGGAGCTGGTGGCGTGAGCCGGGCCACGATGACTCGCCTTCGCGACCTTGGAGACTGGAGCGGAGGCAATACGCCATCCAAGGCAAACGCAGCCTTTTGGACCGACGGCGCTATCCCCTGGGTTTCGCCGAAGGACATGAAGGTCGACGAGATCACATCGTCCGAAGACCGCGTGTCCGAGGCTGCACTGAAGGAGGGCCGTGTCTCGATGGTGCCCGAGGGATCGGTGCTCGTCGTCACGCGAAGCGGCATCCTGTCGCACACGCTGCCCGTCGCCGTGACGAAGACGCCGGTCACGATTAACCAAGACCTCAAGGCGCTGACGCCAAAGCCGGGTGTCCTGCCGAAGTACGTTGCGCACGCACTACGGGGAGCCAGTCGACGCATCCTGAAGGAGTGTTCGAAGCACGGCACAACAGTTGCGTCGGTCGAAACCAATGCACTGCTGGACTTCGAGATTCCTCTCGTTGATCTGGACGAGCAGCGCCGCATCGTCGCCGAACTCGAAAAGCAGTTCTCCCGCCTCGACGAAGCCGTCGCCAACCTCAAGCGCGTCAAAGCCAACCTCAAGCGTCAGACCGCCGCGATCCTCTCGGCTGCGATAGGCGGTCAACTCTTCGAGCGCCCAGTGTTTCTGGCCGACACTGACCGACCCGAGTTCGCACCTGCCATCGACTTGCCGTCCGGTTGGTCGTGGGCGTCTGCCGCGGACGTTTGCGATGTTGTTGCTAGTGGCTCTACGCCGAAGGCCGATGAGATGACGAGTGGGGCCGGCGAGGTCCCGTTCATCAAGGTCTACAACCTCGGCTTCGACGGGTCGCTGGACTTCACCGTGAAGCCCACCTTCATCCGCCGAGCTGTGCATGAGGGGCCACTTGCCCGCTCTCGATGCTTGCCCGGCGATGTACTGATGAACATCGTCGGCCCGCCGCTCGGGAAGGTGTCGCTCGTTCCCGATGCCTTCCCAGAATGGAACATCAATCAGGCCATCGTGACCTTCCGAGCAGGTCCACGCATCCTGAACCGCCTGCTCGCGTATTGGCTGATGACCCCACCGGTTCAGCGTCGGATCGAGAGAACATCCAAAGCGACCGCGGGCCAGTACAACGTCCAGGTCTCAACGTGCCGCAAGCTCGTCCTACCGCTTCCGCCCCTGGATGAGCAGCACCGTATCGTCGCCGAAGTCGATCGCCGCCGCTCTATCGTTCGTGAGGTCGAGGCGGAGGTCGACGCGAATCTGAAGCGCGCGCACGTGCTGCGCCAAACCGTTCTGGCTGGCCAGTTCAGTCTGCTCTAACGACACTGGATCTCGGCGGTACAGCCACCCATGCAGCACCCGTCTACGCTGCACTTGAGTCTTCAGCGTCATCCTCGGTCAGAATGAGTTCGATCTGAGCGATCAGTCGCTTCTTGTCAGCCTCAAAGAACGGCGTTGGGATTTCCAGCCAGGCGCGCCGTCCCCCAGTAAGGCGTACCGGGATCCTGTCGTATCCGTCTGGAGCAACTGACGCCGCAGCGGGCGACACGCTTTCAACCGGCCGGCTTTGCACATCGACAGAAGCCGCAGCCGGCTGGTCATCTGCCTCAGCTTCTGTTTCGAGGCTTTCTGCCTTGCGGTCGTCGGGCGACGACTCTTCAAAGAACTTCGCGAATTCGATGGACTTCTTGAAGACAGCCAGCGTTGATTCGGCGCTCGCAGGCGTGAAACCGCGCTGAATAAGGTCGAAGCGCAGCGACGCGTCAGATGGGAGCCCTTCTGCGTACTTCTCAAGCAACTCGCTAAAGATATTTGGTGTCCTCAGCCACTTTCTGCGCAACTGGCTTTTCAACTCGTCACTTGGGGCAAAGCGATAGACCTCTACGTCCTTCGCGACGGCCAGCTTTCCCTCCTGCGCCTTCTCCAAGAGGCCAAAGGAGCGCAAGGCAGCAATCGTCGAAAGAGCGCTTCCGTTGTTGGCGCTCTTGTATCCAAGGTTCTGCGCAATGACGTCGGTCGGCGCAGCGTGTCGGCGTTCCTTGTCGTAAATCTTCAGCGCTCGCTCGACCGATTCATCGAGCGGCAACGATGGAGCTCGCGGACTCTTTTTTCGCAAGACGTCATTCATTTTGAGTCACCCAGACTACGGATTTACCGGTTAACGCCAATCAGAGACAAATCTTTTCAGTAAACAATTACGAATCACTTGACAAACGCATTTTAAACGGCGTCTAATTTGCGTGTCAACGGATTTTTTCACTGATCTCAAGAAAGAACAAATCAGATCAGCTATTTGAGGCCGCCAAAGGACGTTATCGATTTCGGAGTTTCTGGACTTCTCAACTGATTCGAAAGTCAGAATAAAATTCGCGCGAGTATTCGCAATTCGCGAATCACGAATACGACAAGAATGGACTCTTCAAGTAAGCAGCTGACGTTGAAGCCACAGGATCTCCTCGTCCTGCTGAAGATGGCATGTCACCGGGATCGATCTTTCACTTATGCCCAGCTAGCGAACGAGTTGGGCATCGCGGCCTCGGAGGCGCACTCGTGCCTTCGCAGAGCAAGCCTCGCGCGACTCGCCGTACAGACGGGCGAAGGAGGCATGGCGGTCCATAGGTCTGCCCTGCGGGAGTTCGTGTTGCACGGTGCCAAGTACTCGTTTCCTCCGTCAACGGGCTCAACCACTCGCGGCACCCCGACGGGTTATGCCGCACCGCCGCTTCGCGAGCTGATCGTCCAGCCCGATGAATTACCACCGGTGTGGCCGCAGCCAGATGGACCGACGCGCGGCTTTGCCCTCTACCCGCTTTATCCGACCGTCCCAAGCGCGGCAGCCCGGGACGAACGTCTTTACGAGTGTCTTGCGCTATTTGATGCTCTTCGCGCCGGTGCAGCACGAGAGCGCGATATGGCGCAGGAGCTATTGAGTGAGCGTATATGAATCCCAACGATCCCAACGTTCTCCTGGTCGAGTTCGTCGTAAGGAAACTGGGCGACATACGTGAGCGCGTCGTATTCGTCGGGGGATCGGCTACGGGATTGTTGATTACCGATGCAGCTCGACCGCCGGTACGTGCTACGAAGGACGTCGACGTGATTGCGGAAATCGCTTCGCTCGTTAGCTATTACGAACTACAGGGGGAGCTGAAGCGACTTGGTTTTCGAGAAGACCCCGACGTCACGTGCCGATGGCGCATCGGTGATTTGAAGGTCGACGTGATGCCGACGCAGGAAGTTGGGTTGGGCTTCACGAATCGCTGGTACCCCCGCGCAGCGCAGCAGGCGACGCAATATCGACTCCCAACCGGCGCCGAGATTCGCTTGGTATCCCCGCCGCTATTCATTGCGACGAAACTTGAGGCGTTTCATGGGCGAGGCAATGGCGACTACGGGGCAAGCCATGACATGGAAGACATTGTCACGGTGGTTGACGGACGTCCGGAACTTGCAATAGAGATCGCGGCTTCTGATCCCGATCTTCGCGAGTACATCATTGACGAGATCGACGCACTGCTGGCGGATGAACAGTTCGTTGACCAGCTCAACTGGCACTTCGCTGGGGACGCGGCCAATCAGGCACGCGTTCCCCAAGTCATCCAGCGCTTTCGGAACATCGCGGGAATCTGAGTCCAATGAGTAGCGCGACCCTCGTCCAGAAGCTCTGGAACTACCGCAACGTCCTTCGCGACGACGGGATGAGCTATGGCGACTACGTCGAGCAGCTCACCTACCTGCTGTTCCTCAAGATGGCGGACGAGCGCTCGCGGCCGCAGGTCGGTCAGCCTCGTCCCCGCGAAGTTCACCTTGCCCGAGTCGCTCGCCCGCGTCTCTGCTTGGTCGGGTTCTGTTAGAGCGGTGACCTCTGCTCTAAATCTCTTTAGAGCCTTGCGGCCGGCCTAGCCTCGTCCCCGCCAACGACGCCGGGTCACGGCTCCTGTGTTGGGCGGCAATGTGCTGTTCGACCGCTACCGGCTGCGCTTGATGCGCGCCATCGCGAAAAGGGCACCCAAGCGGCGGAGCCAGGGTGTCGTTGAGGGGCAAGTCTGCATGCATACACCTCGACGAGCGACCGTCGGCGGCGACAGAGTGGGGCGGTCGCCGGGCGCGCGTTTCGGATCCGGATTTTGGTAAATATCTGTTTTTAAATACTTTTCGCTTGCTTCGATCTTCTCGCGGCGGGGGCGATTGTTCACCATTTTCTATCGTTCGCATTTCTTGAACGCCTGCATTGCTTGAACATGTGGCGCTGTTCGTTCACAATATCCATTCGTTCACAACACCTGAACGTTTGATATTTCTGAACGCATGGACACGCCAACCCTCGTCGATCGCGTCGCCGCCCAGCTCGAACAGCTCGGATTCGAGGTGAATCGGCGCGCGCCACCGCCTGGCACACCCCCGCACGGCGCCGATGCGTTGATCCATGTCGGCAAGGGCAAGGAACGTCTCGTGTACCTCGTCGAGACCAAGCGCGGCGTCACGCCGGCCACCCTGGGAGCGACACTCGCGCAATTGCGCGATCTCGGCGCCGCCGGCCGCCGCCCGGCACTGCTCGTTGCCGACTACCTCACACCGCCAGTGGCCGAAGCGCTGAAGGCGCAGGACCAACCGTTCGCGGACGCTGCAGGGAATGCCTACCTGCGGGGTCCGGGCATGTTCGTCTACGTCACCGGCCGCAAGCCGCCGCGCGAGGAAACGCCGCCCGCGGCTGATCGCACACACACGATCGCCAGCCTGAAGATCGTCTTCGCACTGATGTGCGATCCGCCGCTGGCCGAAGCGCCCCACCGTGCCATCGCAGCCACCGCGGACGTCGCGCTGGGCGCCGTCCCGGGCGTCCTGGCCGACCTGCGGCGGAACCAGCATCTCGTCGTCATGGCAAAGCGGCGGCGGCTGCACGCGACCCGGCGGCTTCTCGACGAGTGGGCGCTGGACTATGCGCGCCGGCTGCGCCCGAAGACGCTGATCGCAACGTTCACGACGCCGAACTTCGACCAATGGCGCGAATGGCGACTGGCCAACCATGAGGCCCGTTGGGGAGGCGAGCCAGCGGCGGCACTCCTGGTTGGTCACCTGAGGCCGGGAGCCCTGACAATTTACGCGAAAGCGAAGCCGGCGAAGCTCATGATCGAACAGCGGCTGACCAACGCCCAACCCTACGAGACCGAGCGCACCGTCGAGATTCGACGGCCGTTTTGGGGCGCCGACGTGAAGAACACGGCGCATCCAGACACCGTACCTCCGGCGCTCGTGTACGCCGACCTGCTGGCGGTGCGCGACGGCCGGTGTCTCGAGACTGCCCAACTGGTCTATGAACAGCACCTCGCTCGATTTCTCCCGGCGAAGTGAGCTCGCGATGCATGCGAGCGCCGTGGCGGACGTCGATAGCGTCGCGGCGCCATTGGGCATCGAGCCCCTCGTGACCGGCGCGTTCGCGCGTGACCTCCACCTGCTCTACGGCCACGGCATCGCACCGCGCCGGGAAACCGAGGACCTCGACCTGGCGATGGCCGTGCCGGGGTGGAACGCCTTCGCGACGCTTCGCGCGGGTTTGCTCGCCAGTGGCGCCTTCACCGAGGTTCCTGGAAACGCCACCCACCGTATTCGGCATCGCGGCGGCCTGCCCGTCGACCTCGTGCCGTTCGGCGTCGTGGAGTCGGAGGAGCGAACCATCGCCTGGCCGCCTCGCGGAGACGAGGTCATGAACGTCTTCGGATACCGTGAAGCGCTCGCGACCGCGTGGAAAGTGCTGCTTCCCGGCATGACGACCGCCAGGGTCGTCTCGCTGCCCGCCTTCGTGCTCCTCAAGATCACATGCTGGCAGGATCGTCATCACACCTCTCCGGGCAAGGACGCCTACGACATCGCGCTCGTTCTCAGGCATTACCTCGACGCCGGCAACAGGGACCGTCTGTTCGACGAGTTCGTCGATTGGACGCGCGAGGACGACTTCGACTACGAGCTCGCCGGTGCGCGGATGCTCGGGGTCGACATGCGATCCATGCTCGACGAAGCGGGGATGTACCGAGTAGGTGCGCTGTTGTCGGAGCAGACCGATCCGGACTCGCCTGGTCTATTGCCCACGCAAATGATGCCCGACGACCCCGTTCGTGCCCGCGCGCTGCTGGACGCGATGTCGGGCGGCTTGATGGAGGCGTGGCCAACATGACACACCACGCACGTACGCGGACACCGCGCCAGGGAAGTCGATGAA
>JBDHRZ010000125.1:0-7446 GCA_039807845.1 Rhodoferax sp. | reverse complement strand
CCACCGCTCGTGGCCGTCACCACGGTGCCCGAGTCGACCGCCGAGACGCGCTCGATACCGGTGCCGACGAACGCCTTCTCCGGGCGCAGCACCGGCACCGCCTGGCGCTGCATGTTGGCGCCCATCAGGGCGCGGTTCGCGTCGTCGTGCTCGAGGAACGGCACCAGCGATGCCGCCACCGAGACGATCTGCGCCGGCGACACGTCCATGTACTGGATCTGGTCGGCCGACACCAGGATCGACTCGCCCTTCTCGCGCGCCGACACCAGGTCGCCGGAGAGCCGGCCCTGCGCGTCGAGCGCAGCGTTGGCCTGCGCGATCACGTACTTGCCCTCTTCGATCGCCGACAGGTAGTCGATCTGGTCGGTCACCTTGCCGCCCTCGACGCGCCGGTACGGCGTCTCGATGAAGCCGTAGTCGTTGAGCCGCGCATACAGCGCCAGCGAGTTGATCAGGCCGATGTTCGGCCCCTCGGGCGTCTCGATCGGGCAGACCCGGCCGTAGTGGGTCACATGCACGTCGCGCACCTCGAAGCCGGCGCGCTCGCGCGTCAGGCCACCCGGGCCGAGTGCCGACACGCGTCGCTTGTGCGTGATCTCGGACAGGGGATTCGTCTGGTCCATGAACTGCGACAGTTGCGAGGCCCCGAAGAACTCCTTGAGCGCGGCCGAGATCGGCTTGCTGTTGATCAGGTCGTGCGGCATGAGCGGCTCCTGCTCGGCCTGCCCGAGACGCTCCTTGACCGCCTTCTCGATCCGTGCCAGGCCGGTGCGGTACTGGTTCTCGGCCAGTTCGCCCACGCAGCGCACACGCCGGTTGCCCAGGTGGTCGATGTCGTCGACTTCGCCACGCCCGTTGCGCAGGTCGACCAGGATCTTGACCACCGCCAGGATGTCCTCGTTGGTGAGCACCATCGGCCCGGTGGACTCGGCACGGCCCATCTTGGCGTTGAACTTCATGCGCCCGACGCGCGACAGGTCGTAGGTGTCGGGGTTGTAGAACAGGCGCTGGAACAGGGCCTGCACCGCGTCCTCGGTCGGCGGCTCGCCCGGGCGCATCATCCGATAGATGGCCACGCGGGCGGCGAACTCGTCGGCCGTCTCGTCGGTGCGCAGCGTCTGCGAGATGTAGGCACCCTGGTCGAGCTCATTGGTGTAGATGCACTGCAGCTCCCGGATGGCAGCGCTGCGCAGCTTCTTGAGCAAGGCCTCGGTCAGCTCGTCGTTGGCCTTGGCGATGATCTCGCCGGTGTCGGCGTCGACCACGTCGCGCGCCACCACCCGGCCGACCAGAAAATCCTCCGGCACACTGATATGCGTGGTGCCCGACTGCTCCAGGTCGCGCGTGTGGCGCGCCGTGACGCGTTTGTCCTTGGCCACGACCACGTTGCCCGACTTGTCGGTGATGTCGAAGCGGGCGACTTCACCGCGCAGGCGCTCAGCGACGAATTCCATCTGCGCGCCGCTGTCCATCAGGCGGAAGTTGTCGTTCACGAAGAAGTTCGCCAGGATCGATTGCGGGTTGAGCCCGATCGCCTTGAGCAGGATCGTGACCGGCATCTTGCGGCGACGGTCGACGCGGAAATACAGGATGTCCTTCGGGTCGAACTCGAAGTCGAGCCACGAACCGCGGTACGGGATGATGCGCGCGGAGAACAGCAGCTTGCCCGAACTGTGCGTCTTGCCCTTGTCATGCTCAAAGAACACACCGGGCGAACGGTGCAGTTGCGAGACGATCACGCGTTCGGTGCCGTTGATGATGAACGAGCCCTTGTCGGTCATCAAGGGCACTTCGCCCATGTAGACCTCCTGCTCCTTGACCTCCTTGACCACCTTGTTCTGCGAGGTCGACGACTCGCGGTCGTAGATGATCAGCTGCACCTTGGCGCGCACGGCCGAGGCGAAGGTCAGCCCGCGCGTCTGGCACTCGCGCACGTCGAACGCGGGCTTGGCCAGGTTGTACTCGAGGAACTTCATCTCGACGAACCCGTTGTGCGAGACGATCGGGAACGCCGCATCGAACGCCGCCTGCAAGCCTTCCACGCTGCGCTTGCCCGGCGGCACGTCAGCCTGCAGGAATGCGGTGTACGCATCCTTCTGCATCTGCAGCAGGTAAGGGATTTCGAGCACGCTGTCACGGTTGCTGAAACTCTTGCGAATCCGCTTGCGTTCGGTGAATGAATAGGCCATGAGATCTCCGGGCAAAGACTTGGGCGTCTTGTTGGTCCTGCACTGTGGCGCCGAGCGCTCGGTCTCGGCAGGCTTGGCGATTGGCCGCTACCAATCTATGGCGGACGGCTGCGCATTGCGCGCAACCCGAACCAAGGAGTCTTCTGCAGTCGGGTTCAGAAGACACTAGGCAGGCGCGCCCTCGGCGCAGCTGCCTGGTGTGTTCTCTCGCGGGCAAGACCGGCTTGCCGCGGGCTTGTCCCATCCCACTCGGCGCACCTGGCGCGCCGCGGCGGGATCGGCGGCACCGCCTCCAGACCAAAGGCCGCGGCGCGCTCGATGCGCACCCCGGCCCCGGACACGGCAGGAATTACTTGAGATCGGCCTTGGCGCCCGCGTCTTCCAGCTTCTTCTTCGCCGCTTCGCCGTCCGCCTTGGGCATCGCCTCCTTGACGGTCTTCGGAGCACCGTCGACCAGATCCTTGGCTTCCTTCAGGCCCAGGCCGGTGATCTCGCGCACCGCCTTGATGACCGAAACCTTGTTCGCGCCCACTTCGGACAGGATCAGGTCGAACTCGGTCTTCTCCTCCACCACGGCCGCCACGGCGCCACCGGCAACAGCGGGAGCCGCCATCGCCGCGGCGCTGACGCCGAATTTCTCCTCGATGGCTTTCACCAGGTCGTTGAGCTCCATGACCGTCATGCTGTCGAGCGCGGTCAGGAATGTGTCTTTGTCGAATGCCATGTCAATTTCCTTCAATCAGTTGGGGGGCTGCCGCGACGCCTGCGCCGCGAAGCCCGCGGGTTCCACTATCGGTTTGCTGCTGCGCACGCTCACGCGGCGACGGCCTCGCCCTTCTTCTCCGCCAGCGCGGACAGCACACGGGCCATCCGCGACACCGGCGACTGCATCAAGCCCAGCAACTGGGCCAGCAACACTTCCTTGCCCGGAATGCTGGCCAACTGCTTCACGCCGTCTGCGTCCAGGGCCCGCCCGCCATACGCACCGCCACGGATCACCAACTTGTCGTTGGTCTTGGCGAACTCGGCCACCACCTTGGCGGCGGCCACTGCGTCCTCGGAAAAGCCATAGATCAGCGGGCCAGTCATCTGGTCGGACGCGACTGCAAAGCCGCTGTCGGCGACAGCGCGGCGGGCCAGCGTGTTCTTCAACACGCTCAGGCTCACGCCGCTGCTGCGCGCACTCGAGCGCAAGCGGGTCATGTCGGCGACCGTGATGCCACGGTATTCCGCCATTACGAGCGTTTGAGCTTTAGCGGCGAGACCGGCCACATCGGTGACAACGGCTTCCTTCTCACTGCGATTCAGACTCAAGGTCTACTCCTTCTCGTTTGCACCGGCGTCTTGGTTCGATGCTGCCATCGCCCTTCGGACCGGTACGCCACACTGCAGCGACCAACTGTTTCAGGAACACCCATCCTTCTTCAGCGGGATCGCCATCTGCGTTGGTTATCAAAGATTAAGCACCGCCGACCGGTGCACCAACGGTCTCGGATGGCCCGGCGACACCTCGCGGCGCCACCGGCCCACCTGTTCCGATCACCCCTCGCAGGAGACCGAAAAACCCATTTCCGTGCGCCGTCCTCACGCGCCCAGGGTCTGCGTATCCACGCGCACGCCGACTCCCATGGTGCTGGAGACGGCGATCTTGCGCAGGTAGATCCCTTTGCTCGTTGCCGGCTTGGCCTTGGTGAGCGCCTCCACCAGGGCCGACAGGTTGCCCTTGAGCTTGTCGGTGTCGAACGAACGCCGGCCAATGGTCGAATGCACGATACCGGCCTTGTCGACCCGGAACTGCACCTGGCCGGCCTTGGCATTGCGCACCGCCGTGGCGACGTCGGGCGTGACGGTGCCGACCTTCGGGTTCGGCATCAGGCCACGCGGGCCGAGGATCTGGCCCAGGGCCCCGACCACGCGCATCGCATCGGGGGCGGCGATCACGATGTCGAACGGCATGTCACCGGCCTTGATCCGTGCCGCCAGGTCGTCCATGCCGACGATGTCGGCGCCAGCGGCCTTGGCCTCCTCGGCCTTGGCGCCCTGGGCGAACACCGCCACGCGCTTGGTCTTGCCGGTGCCGTTGGGCAGCACCACGGCGCCGCGCACGACCTGGTCGGACTTCTTCGCGTCGATGCCGAGCTGCACCGCCACGTCGATCGACTCGTCGAACTTGGCGGTCGCGCACTCCTTGACGATGCCGAGCGCCTCGGTGATCGGATACAGCCGGGTGCTGTCGATCTTCACCGGGATCGCCTTCTGCTTCTTGCTGAGCTTGGCCATTTACACACCCTCCACGGTGACACCCATCGAGCGGGCAGAGCCGGCGATGGTGCGCACGGCCGCGTCCAGATCCGCCGCCGTCAGGTCTTTCATCTTCGCCTTGGCGATCTCCTCGAGCTGGGCGCGGGTGATCTTGCCGACCTTGTCGGTATGCGCCTTGGCCGACCCCTTGTCGAGCTTGATCGATTTCTTGATCAGGGTGGTCGCCGGCGGCGTCTTGATGATGAAGGTGAAGCTCTTGTCCGCGAACGCCGTGATGACCACGGGCAGCGGCAGGCCGGGCTCGACGCCCTGGGTCTGGGCATTGAATGCCTTGCAGAACTCCATGATGTTCAAGCCGCGCTGGCCCAGGGCCGGGCCGATCGGCGGCGATGGATTGGCTTTACCAGCTGGCACTTGCAGCTTGATGAAGCCGACGATTTTCTTCGCCATGGTTTGCTCCTTGCGGGTTCAAGCGCCTGGGCCACATGCGCGGCCGCGGCTCCCCGGGGGGTTGGCGACTCTGACAACACATCCGCACCGAGTCGTGAAGCGCGGAATCCGAAATCGACTGGGAGGCTCAGGTCTTCTCGATCTGCGCGAAATCCAGTTCGACCGGCGTCGCACGCCCGAAGATGGTGACGGACACGCGAACCTTGCTCTTGTCGTAGTTGACGTCCTCGACCGAGCCATTGAAGTCGGTGAACGGACCATCCTTGACGCGCACGTACTCGCCGACGACGAACTCGACCTTGTGGCGCGGCTTGTCGGTGCCCTCCTGCATCTGGTTGACGATCTTCTCGACTTCCGCCTGCGAGATCGGCGCCGGCCGGTTCTTCGCTCCGCCCACGAAACCAGTCACCTTGTTGGTGTGCTTGATCAGGTGCCAGGTGGCGTCGTCCATGATCATCTCGACCAGCACGTAGCCCGGGAAGAACTTGCGCTCGGTGGTCTTCTTCTGGCCGTTGCGGACCTCGACCACTTCTTCCATCGGCACCAGGATGCGGCCGAATTTTTCCTGCATGCCCGAGCGGTTGATCCGCTCCTGGATATTGCGTTCGACCGCCTTCTCCATGCCCGAGTACGCGTGCACCACGTACCAGCGCAAGTCCGGGTTGGCCGCGGGCGCCAGGGCCACGGGATCGGCGGCGGGAGTCTCCAGCGCATCAGTCATCGTCATCTCCATCCCAGCACCACGCCGTACAGCAGCCATTCGAGCGTCTTGTCGGTCATCCAGAGGAAAATTCCCATCAACGCCACGAAACCGAACACATAAGCCGTCATCTGAATGGCCTCCTTGCGCGAGGGCCAGACGACCTTCTTCACCTCGCGCACGGAATCCCGGCCAAACGCGAGCAGGGCACGACCGGGTTCGGAGACGAGGAACACGCCGACTGCCGCGGCGAGTCCGACGAGCAGCGCACCCCACTGCGCCAGCGACCCCTGCCTGGCCAGCAGGTAATACGCCACCAGCGCGGCCACGACCAGCAACGCGGCACCGGCCAGCTTGGCCTTGTCGAGCGGGCTGACGACGGTTTGAACTTGTGACGTGGCCATCTTCTCTCTATCTACGCAGCAGCGCCACGAACCCGATCCGCGCCGCTGCCGGATCCGGGTGGCCGCGTCAGCGGCCGGGCGCGATACCACCGAACTCGCCAGGAGTCGGTGGCAGGGGCGGAAGGAATCGAACCATCAACCTTCGGTTTTGGAGACCGGCGCTCTGCCAATTGAGCTACGCCCCTACGACTGAACCTCTTGCAACCGGCAGCCACCTGCGAGGCGGCCGCGCGGCATGGAAACCCGATTACGCGATGATCTTGGCGACCACGCCGGCGCCGACGGTGCGCCCGCCCTCGCGGATCGCGAAACGCAGCCCCTCCTCCATCGCGATCGGGCTGATCAGCTTGACCGTGATCGAGACGTTGTCGCCGGGCATCACCATCTCCTTGCCCTCGGGCAACTCGATCGCCCCCGTCACGTCCGTGGTACGGAAGTAGAACTGCGGCCGGTAGTTGTTGAAGAACGGCGTGTGCCGGCCTCCCTCGTCCTTGGACAGCACGTAGATCTCGCCCGTGAAGTGCGTGTGCGGCTTGATCGAACCCGGCTTGCACAGCACCTGACCGCGCTCGACCTCCTCGCGCTTGGTGCCGCGCAGCAAGATCCCCACGTTGTCCCCCGCCTGCCCTTGGTCGAGCAGCTTGCGAAACATCTCCACCCCCGTGCACGTGGTCTTCTGCGTATCGCGAATCCCCACGATCTCGATCTCCTCGCCCACCTTGATCACCCCGCGCTCCACGCGCCCGGTCACCACCGTGCCACGCCCGGAGATCGAGAACACGTCCTCCACCGGCATCAGGAACGTCCCGTCCACCGCCCGCTCGGGCGTCGGTATGTAGCTGTCGAGCGCCTCGGCCAGCTTCAGGATCGCCTGCTCGCCCAGCTCACCCTTGTCCCCCTCCATCGCCAGCTTCGCCGAACCATGGATGATCGGCGTCTTGTCGCCCGGGAACTCGTACTTGTCGAGCAGCTCGCGCACCTCCATCTCCACCAGCTCGAGCAGCTCCGCATCGTCGACCATGTCGCACTTGTTCAGGAACACGATGATGTAGGGCACCCCCACCTGGCGCGCCAGCAGGATGTGCTCGCGCGTCTGCGGCATCGGACCGTCGGCGGCCGAACACACCAGAATCGCACCGTCCATCTGCGCCGCGCCCGTGATCATATTCTTCACGTAGTCCGCGTGGCCCGGGCAGTCCACGTGCGCATAGTGCCGGTTGGCCGTCTCGTACTCCACGTGCGAGGTGTTGATCGTGATGCCGCGCGCCTTCTCCTCCGGCGCGTTGTCGATCTGGTCATACCCCTTGGCCTCGCCACCGAACTTCTTCGACAGGATCGTCGTGATCGCCGCCGTCAGCGTCGTCTTGCCGTGGTCCACGTGGCCGATCGTGCCCACGTTCACGTGCGGCTTGGTACGTGCGAATTTCTCTTTTCCCATTTC